>NZ_JBALWD010000010.1:0-138052 GCF_036960985.1 Sneathiella sp.
CTCGCTGCACTGCGTGCTAGTGGTAAGCTGCCATTCGATCAGATGCCGCTTCTTGAAATCGATGGATTGAACCTGAGCCAATCGACTGGGATGATCCGCTACCTGGCGCGCTGTTATGAATTTTATGGCGATACCAATATAGACGCGCTTTGGTGTGACATGATCGCTGGCGCCGTCGCCGACTTTGCCGAGACGGCAATGCAGGCTGCATTCCAACCGACGAAAGAGATTGCATTGGCAACCCTGAGGGACCGCTTTAAGAAATTCGGACCGAGGTTCGAGGCACGGCTGGCCGAGAACATTTCGGGCTTTTGTGTCGGCAAGCGCCTTACGTTCGCCGATGTTGTACTTGCCGAAGCACTGACCGCCTATCTGGACTGGGCGCCGGATATTCTTGCGGACACACCACTTTTAGCAACCCTGCATGAGCGCGTTCTGGGCGCCCCAGGAATTGCCGGCTATCTGCAGTCCAAGCAACGCTATCCAATGGCAGGTGATAAGTATGTGATTGATGTCGCCAGTGTTTTGCAAAGGCAGTTACCGACCCATTTTCCGGATCCAAATCGGTTTGTTGCCGCGTGACAAGTATGAATGTGTCTTAGTTAGCTGTTTGTCGCGCATAATATGTAAAAACCTTTTCAACCATAGACTTCGAATTTTAAGCAAAAGAATTACGATGAGTACCTACTCAAGAACATTCTCACACATCGGAATTTCTGTTCCTGATGTAGAGAAAGCCGCCCGGTTTACAGTGAAGTCATGGGCTGGTATCACATAATGGAGCCCGCTGTAATTACCGAAGAATCAGATACACCAATAGGTCAAATGTGTATCGATGTTTTTGGTAAGGGTTGGGGAGGCATTCAAAGTTGCTCATATGTCTACCGGAGATAAAATTGCTGAGCATTTTTCCAAAGAACATGTAGATCGGGCTTTGAGCGACTTGAAAGAAGGGGGTTTGTCATGACCGAAAAAATATTATCCAGTAGTCAAGGTTCCCGTGCGACCGAAGGTATGGGCGGCCAAGGCTTTTACGACCACTATTCCGCTATCCAACGCAATGCCGTATTTGCGCAGATCGAACGGCTTAGACGGTCAGTTCAAGAGCTTGATTTGAACCGGCCGGAACTCCGCGTAATTGATTATGGCTGCGGCCCTGGAAGAAATTCGATGGCGGCGTTTCACGCTGTATTGGAGGAGATCCGGACACTCAGCCCGGATATGCCGGTTGTTACTGTGCACAACGATCAGATCGGCAACGATTGGAACGACCTGTTTTCCAACATCAATGGTCCGGAAGGGTATCTACGAGATATCGACCAGGTGCGTCCTGAGGCGTCGGTTGGTAGTTTTTTTGATCTGGTTGCCAGCACCGGTTCGATTGATCTGGGCATGTCGTTCATGGCTTCTCATTGGCTCGACGGGGGCATCCGCCTGTCGTCTCCAAATACATTGTTTTATGCTGATATGATCGGGCCAGCTCGCGATGCTATTCGGGAAAAGGCGAAGCAGGATTGGAGCCTTTTTTTGCGTCGACGGGCCGAGGAAGTGAGATCGGGTGGGCTGCTTGTCATAGAGGCTATGTCCGCCATCAAAAACCCTGATGACCCCAGCGGGCTTGCGGCGGGTGGACATCGGCTTTACCGGGCCTTCTGGCATATCGCAGAAAATATGGCGGCGGAGGGCTTGATCGACTCGAAGAGCCTGGAAATGTTTGTCTTCCCGCTTTATTTTAGGGAGGTAGAAGAGATAAGGGCACCTCTCGAAAGCGAACCGGATCTTAAAGCGGCGTTCGAGATTGTGGAACTCGTCAACGAGCTCGTTCTCAACCCGTATGCACAGTTGTTACAGGAGAATAGTGATAAAACTGGCTACGCGAAGTCCTATGCGGCGTTTGCGCGCGGTTTTTCGGAATCTTCTTTTCGCAAAGGGCTTTTCGAACCGTCGGCCTCCAATATCAATGATGTGGACCGGCTGACGGAAACCTTTTTTGCCCGCCTTGAACAGCTGTTTGTTGCTGAACCGGACCGGTATATCTTCGATAACCATTCGATGACACTAGTCCTGCGTCGGTATTAAAATTACCGGTAATCGCTTCAGTCTAAATATGAACAAGGTAGCGAATTTCTAAGTATGACTGGCAAAGATCAGTATGTCTGCTGTTGGCACTTAGCAAACTTGTAGCAACAGCATCCCAAATGTTGGCTTGCGCTGATCTCACAATCCGGCCCACACCAGCCCACCATATGCAGCAACACCAACGCACATGGTCCATATCACGTGGTTGGTGACATATGCGACAGCGAGCGCAGCGGCTGCTGCGATCCAGGTTCCGATAGATTGATCCGCAAGCGACGAGGCCACCAGTGAGACGACGATAAGACCGGGCATATCATCCAGCATCCATGAGAAGCGGGACGACTTGATCGCATCACCCGCAAAAAGCCCCAGCACCCTGATTGAGAACGCAGCTATGGCAAGCACAAGGATTAACATCCAAAATGGAAACGTCATGATGCGAGTTTTCGTCTACTTCTACTGCTGCTTCTGCTTCTGACGATATGCGAAATGGCGAGGCCACAGACAGCCCCTGCAACGATTGCGTAAGCCTTCGGTGCGCCCAAGGTGACAGCACCTATTGTGATGGCGAAGCTGGTGACCCACGGAACAAGGTTTGCATGGCCACGCCATAGGCCTCGCGCCATTGCGATGAAGGCCGCAGTAAATGCGAAGCTCAACCCAAACTGCTCAAGATTTGGTAATGTTGAACCTGCAACCGCTCCGAGCGCTGTTGAGGCAGTCCAAACAGAGATCATCACAAGGCCTGAGCCGATCAGAAAACCCGCACCGATTTCTGGGTTTTTCGCGCGTTCGGCCATCGTTAAAGCCCAGTTTTCATCGCCCGTAATATGGATCGTAAACAGTTTCATTCGAAGAGAAAGCCCACCCAGCACTTCCGATAGCGATGCAGCAATCCCAATGTAACGAAGATTCAGGGCTGCACCTGCAAGTGCCGCGCCGACCACCGCAGATGTTCCCGAAAATTGCTCGACAGCAACAATCTGGGATGATCCTGCGTGAACAAGACTGCTCATAAGAGCAACGCCCCACCACGGAAAACCAACTTGAGCCGCCAACAGACCAAATGCAAAGCCATAGACGGCTGCACCGGCAGCGAGGGGAAGGATTGCGATAGCACCATGTTTCATGACGAGCAGGTTAGCGGCTTTTAGTGATAGACTATACGCCAAATTTTTCTATAATATGATTGAATTATATCAAAATTATTCAGTTTTGGAAGAAAGGCGATCATGGATCAGTCTGACTATAAGTTATTGGCGGTTCTGCAACAAAATGCGCGGACTTCAATACAAGAATTGGCGGATCATATCGGGGCTTCCACTGCATCGGTTCAAAGACGGTTGAAGGTCTTGCGCGATGATGGTGTCATCAAAAAGGAAGTTGCTGTTCTAGATCAGCAAAAACTGGGATTTGGCATTACAGCGGTGGTTTCAGTTGAACTGGAGCGTGACCGCCTAGACCAGATTGACGCTTTCAAAAGGAAAGCCCGACAGGATCGACAAGTGATGAATTTCTATTGCATTGCTGGGGACGGCGATTTCATGATGATCGTAGTTGCCAAAGACATTGGAGACTACGAAGCTTTCACACATCGGTTCTTTTTCGCAGACAAGAACGTCAGAAAATTTCGGACTTCGATTGTGATTTCGACGGAGAAAGCGACTCTGGAACTTCCTATCTGACTTCCGAAACCCGTCAGTCGCCACATCGCAGCAAAGAAGTAAAATAGGCTCGGAGCTGACCTTCGACATCTTTCCTCAATGTCGCCTACTGGCACGAAGCAGCCATCACCGGTGCGACTGCGTTATGTCCGCTTTTAATCATGTCAGTTTGAAAAAAACTACAGCTCTAAAATCAGAGGACAATGGTCTGACACCTCTGGATCATAAACCACGTGGAAGTCCTGAACTTCATCTTCCCGATTAATAAGCATGTAATCCGCAAACTTCTCGGTCTTCTTGTAGTGAGAATTTCGGGTGCTGGTGAAACCGCGATGTGTCACTAACTCAACCATTCCGGCTTCCTTGAGCGTTGTCAAAGTTGCGCTGTCCGGTTTGACATTGAAATCCCCGCATATCACCGACAAATCACCGGCCTTGGAAACTTGCTTAGATAGGCCAAGGAGTCTTTGTGCCTGAATAGCACGCTCTGGAGTATCCATCTTTCCGTTCAGGTCGCGCAATCCGTGCATATGGGTGATGCTAACTGGACGATTGTGTTTGTAATCATAGACCCTGACGCCATGTGCACTGCGCGAACGTGGATGATCGCCATATCCCACGGGTGAATATTCTTTATGAACGAAGCTCTGCGCCTGCTCAATAATTGGAGTGGATTTGTGGACGAATGTGGCAAGTCCCCACTGCGACGAGACCGATGTTTCGTCGTCCCAAAGAACACCCTGAGAAGCAGGGCAGAAAGTTGCGACATGATCTGGCAAAGCATTGCATACATCACGAAAGAAGTTTGCCCTCTGGGGCAATACGTGGTCGCCGTCGCGATAGGTCAGCCAATCTTTGTCTCTTTCGGGGCTGTGTACCACCTCTTGAAGACATAGAACATCGGGGGCTGATGACGCGACATATGGCAATAATTCGTTGTGCAGCTTTCCACCCCAACCGTTTAAGCACATGATCTGCAAAAGTACGCTCCTGTTAAATTTGATCTAAGCGGACATTCGCAGCATCCGAACCAAAGTGCAATAAAGGTTCGGCGTTGTCGTTCGCTTCAAATTGCGCTAATGCCTGCTTCTGGCATAAAAAAGACGAAGTGCTGACGCCCCAAAACCGACCCCGATCCGATCGTCGCTTTCTCGAAAGTTCAACTTGTGCTCGCGGATATTCTCGGTTGTCAAATACGGCTAATGCTGCGCAATCCACCGCACCGTCAAGGCGCCGGCGCGCGCCAGAGGGGGATGACGAACATCAGCAGGAAACCGATATTATAGACGGCATTCATGGCGCCGCCGGACAAGATGGAGCCAAGACTGTCCAGCACGAACCAGCTGCAGACACTGATCAGGATCATGCGTCGGGCCAGCGCCGGCTCGCGCGCATAAAGCCGGGTCACCACAAGCCAGATCAGCACGCCCCAACCGGTCAGGACACCGCCAAAAATTCCAAACATCAACCGGGTTGCCGGGCCACTTCCATCTGGGCCGCCGTCCACTGGCCAGAAGGCCAGGTCAATAAACAGTTGCGATGGCCACAGGGTCACGGCCATTGTGCCGGTCAGACCAAGAAGGCCAAATATGATGAGAAGGACGGTGGCGGTTTTCAGCCAGATGATGGTTGCCTGTTGGGACATGGAACGCTCCTTTGTTTCTTTCAGTCCCCCGTCTTTAAAAGGCGTTGTGAAAGCCGACAATTACCTCACAGGTCATATTTTTATGAAAAGTGCAGGTGCGGGACGGTCAAAATTAGCTTCTTTTTCTGTCGCGCGGGAATTATACTCTGTGGCAGCCATGCGGGTTCTTGAAACGAGATGAGATGCAATTTTTCCGGCTGAGCATTGTCACAAAGATCGAGCGCAACACGGCGCTATCGCAGGTTCGCGATTATGTGTCGGAACAGGGTGGCTGGAGTGTTGATCACACGCTGTTTTCCAATATGGCGGCAACCTTGAATGTGGAACTGCCGATGGTCTCCCTCGCGGATTTTATAACCTCGCTGGAGCAGGCGGGGTATTCCCCAAAAACAGAAACCCCGCCGCCAGCGGGTGACGGCGGCGATATCCGCGTGAGCATTTCCCTCACCTTTATCCATAACGATCCGGACCTGAAACAGACCGTCCCGGCCTTTGGATAAGGGTTCTATGCCATCAGTTTAAGGGCCACATACGGCACCAGATTTAGCACAATGACGGCGATTTTGTAATTGGCCACATAGCGAAAATACAGCCCCGGCAAATCGGCCTCGGGCACGCCCAGCAGTTTCGAATGCAACGGTGCGATCACGCCGCGCAGGGTCATCAACGCCAAGGCTATGATGATCAGCACCAGGATATTAATCGCGGACATCCATCCGAAAAAACTTGTTAAACCAGTTAATTCCACCATATCGGAAATTCCTTATTATCTGGGCCTCGTGATGGCGATCGATGTGCGCGATCGCCTCTTACTGGCTTAGCTTACCGACTTTCCGGTGAAGCTCCAAGCCAGTTCTTCGCCGCCGAGATACGGCACCAGCGGTCCGTTGGGGCCGTCGATGGTTGCCGGGGTTTGTTGAGGTTGACGGGTCAGGGTGACAAAATCTTCATTCAGCAGCAGGCCGTAAAAGCGCGGACCATTTTCAGACGCGAACGCCTCAAGCTTATCCAGCGCGCCTTCTTCCTCAAAGGTTCTTGCATAGCTTTCCAGCGCGTAAGGCGCATTGAACAGACCGGCGCAACCGCAGGCGGTTTCCTTATCCGCCGCCGCATGGGGGGCGCTGTCGGTGCCGAGGAAAAACTTTGACGATCCCGATGTGGCGGCTTTGCGAAGCGCCAATCGATGGGTTTCGCGCTTGGCGATGGGCAGGCAATAAAAATGCGGACGGATGCCGCCCTCAAAAATTGCGTTGCGGTTAAAGGCCAGATGATGCGGGGTGATAGTCGCCGCTAGATTGGACCCGCCGGTGGCGACAAAATCTGCCGCCTCGGATGTGGTGATATGTTCAAACACCACTTTCAATTCCGGCATGTCCGCCAGCAACGGCGCCATAATTGTCTCGATAAACACAGCTTCGCGATCGAAGATATCCACATGCTTATCGGTCAC
Organism: Sneathiella sp.; assembly: GCF_036960985.1. Classification (NCBI taxonomy): domain Bacteria; kingdom Pseudomonadati; phylum Pseudomonadota; class Alphaproteobacteria; order Sneathiellales; family Sneathiellaceae; genus Sneathiella; species Sneathiella sp. Next base: position 6,839 of record NZ_JBALWD010000010.1, read on the forward strand.
TTCGCCATGCACCAGCAGCGGCATGCCCAGGCGCTGCATCGCCTCCAGCAGCGGATAGATTTTCTTGATATCGGTGACGCCGTGGGCCGAATTTGTCGTCGCATGGGCAGGATAGAGTTTCGCCGCCGTAAACACGCCGTCTTTATGCCCGCGCTCAATTTCTGCCGGATCCAACCCGTCGGTCAGGTAGCAGGTCATCAAGGGTGTGAAGTCATGTCCCGCCGGAACCGCCGCCAAAATCCGATCGCGATAGCGGGTCGCCGCCGCGACCGTTGAAACGGGTGGGGCCAGATTGGGCATGACAATGGCCCGGGCAAACTGCGCCGACGTATAACCGGTGACGCAGCTCAGCATCTCACCATCCCGTAAATGCACATGCCAATCATCGGGCCGCCGGATGACCAGAGGCCCGGACGCAGCGGCAAAATCGGAAGCAGTCATTGAAAAACCCATTTTGTGACGTTAAAAAAAGATATCCTGATAGTTCATAATACTCCGCTCCCCTCTTGCCAAGGGGGCGAACCTCGCTTACCTGTTAATTATCGAATAATTGCCGGGGCGCGGCAACAACGGGATCACTTCATGACAACGCAGCAGATAACCTTTCTTGACACTCGCGCGATCCTGACTTTGACGGGCGCCGATGTGGTCGAGTTCCTGCAAAACCTGATCACCAATGATATGGCTGAGGCCACCGACACCCACGCCATGTATGCGGCTTTGCTAACGGCGCAGGGAAAATTCCTGCATGACTTCATGGTTATCAAATGGGGGGACCAGATACTCCTCGATGTGGCGACGGATCGCAAAGCCGACCTGCTGCGGCGGTTGACCATGTATAAACTTCGCGCCGACGTAACCCTTGCCGACGGTGAGTTTGATATTTACGCCCTGTTCGGCACGCCCCCCGATGCGGCAGCCGGCACCGTCACCGAAACCGGCGATGGTCTGAGCTATGTCGACCCGCGGCTCAATGCCATGGGCACGCGCCTCCTCACCCCGCGCGGCCGTAAACCCGCAACGGCGGCAACAGAGGTTCCGTTTGCCGACTATGACGCCTATCGCATCGCCCACGGTGTCCCCGAAGGCGGCACCGATATCATTCCGGAAAAGAACTTCCTGCTGGAAGCCAATTTCGAGGAACTGAACGGCGTTAGTTTCAGCAAAGGCTGTTATGTAGGACAGGAACTCACCGCCCGCACCAAACATCGGGCGAAAATTAAGAAGCGCCTGTTCCAGATCCGTTTTGACGGAGAGCTGACCCCCGGCCAAAGCATCACGCTGGATGGCAAAGAGATCGCCGTCGTCCGTTCCGTGCAAAATGGCCACGGCCTCGCCCTCACCCGTATCGACCGGTTTGTCGACGGTATTGAGGGCATACTAGAACCCGCAGGAATTGTATTTACGAAACCGAATTATCTCACCGCCCTCTGACCCTAACCGTCACGGAAATGCCCTACCCTCTCGCAGGAGACCGAAATCCGTGCGCATAACACCTTAATAACTCATAAATACGGGTAAGTTCAGAATTCGAAATCGCGCCCGTCAGTCCGTAGCTGCCCCCGAACGCTTTTTCATCTTACCCTTATTACTAGCATACAAAGATACATAAGTCAAGTCTAATCTTGCCGCACGAGTGCGCCTCATTGATGAGGGTGCCCGTTTTGCAGGCGTTTGCCGCTTGATCGCGGGCTCGCCTTTTGCGGCCATTCCCATCAGAGTTGACTGAACTTTATTCACATGCTTATTTGCAGCATAGTAAACCTCGGGTATTGGGACGAATAACCTCACCTTCTGTTTATTTACGCCTGTCACCTGCCATTGCCGGCTATTCTCATTATCAGGACAGATACTCATGTTGAATGACGCTCAGAAATCTGCCGTGGAATCCCTCATTATAAAAACCGGGGATCACTGTATCTTTCCGTATTTCAAAAACCTGCAAGCCACCGACATATCCTATAAGGACTCAAAACAGGATCCCGTTTCCATTGCGGATCAGGAAGCTGAAGACTTATTGCATAAGGGACTTGTATCCATTCTCCCGGATAGTCTGTTTATCGGTGAGGAACTTTATGCAAAAACACCGGAAATTCTTGACCATCTCAGCCAACCGGATCGACCGGTTTGGGTTGTCGATCCCATTGATGGCACGAATAATTTCATAGCCGGCAAAGAAGGCTTCGGCATTATGTGTTGTTTGATAGTAGCCGAGGAAATCCTATCCAGTTTTTTCTACGAAATTTGCAAAAAAAAACTAACCGTTTTTCATAAAGGCGACGGGATCACGATCAACCATGCCCCGATCCGGTATAAGGATCACACCAGGAAAAAGATCACCGGGACAATTGGTAAAAAGCTGTTCCAATTTCCAGAAGTTCAAACTCTGAAAATCGACGCCCCTGATATCTCCCTCGACATCGCCAGCCAGCCTTCGATTATCACCTACCACCGCATGTTGGAGGGTGAGTTGGATTTTCTCATCTATAAGATAACCTATCCTTGGGATCATCTTCCCGGGCTAGCGTTGCTATCCAATCAGGGAGCCGTTTTTAACAGATGGGACGGCACAGAGTTTCAGTACCAGGACATATATGAAGGACTGGTTGTCGCTCGAAATCAGACAATCATGGCGCAGGTGATGACCCAAATTATCACCCCTCTCACGCAGTCACCCAAAATTGCAAATATGAGGTCATTTGTCCTCTGAGCTCCCAACCTTTTCCCCTGTTTTAACGCTTGATCCTTTAAACCACCTAAAAACCGAGACCCAAATGACGCAGGAAATTACGTTTACAAGACTGCCAACAATCGATCCGGGTTTGATTATTGTTCACATGTCCGATCCACGGGTCGCAAAACATATGCCCCTTCTGACAGGTGACTGGACCGAAACAACTGTGACCGAATTCGTCAACGCAAAGGAAGAATGCTGGCGCCGGGACGGACTAGGGCACTGGGCTATACTGGCGGAAGGACAATATATTGGATGGGGCGGCTTTCAAAAGGAAGGCGAGGAATGGGATTTGGGGCTAGTTCTGCAACCCAACACTTTTGGACTCGGCCCGCGCATCGTAAAAAAGGCACTTGATTTCGCGATTGCGGATGAGCGCATTCCGTTTGTGACTTTTTTGCTGCCGCCCTCTCGTAAAAACCGAGGCGCGCTTGACAGGCTCGGTGCCAAATATATGGGCGAGGTACACTATGACGGGGTGATGTTTCTCAAATACCGGCTAGAGACTGAATGAAGGGATACCTCATCTCCCCAACTTGCCCTTTTCCCGCGCTTCATTATAAAAGAGAGCACAGTTACTCATTAAGAAAGTGGATGGCATCGGTATGAACCTTACAAAATTCGCGCTGCTGTCCGTGGTTTTCCTCGACATCATGAGTCAGGGTCTTGTCATTCCGATCCTGAATACGATCATTATGAGCCCGGCGCAGGATTTCTTGCCACGCGAGACCACCACAGCGGCCCGACAATTTAATTTTGGCCTGACCATGGCGGTTTTCTTTGTTGCCTGGTTTTTCGGTGCCGCCTATATCTCGAAAATTTCCGACTATATTGGCCGTAAAGCGGCGATGCTGATCTGCCTTGTCGGCGCGTTACTGGCGTATATCCTGACCATTATCGCCCTTGATACCAACAGCCTGACCTTGCTGATCATTGCCCGGATCCTGTCCGGATTTACTGCGGGAAACCAGCCTATCGCGCAAGCCGCGCTGGTTGATCTGAGTGAAAATGACGAACAGAAAATTCGCTTTATGGGGCTGGTGTTGCTGGCGGTCAGTATCGGCATGGTCGCCGGTCCGTTGATCAGCGGCCTGATGTCTGATCCAGCTATATTCGGACGTTTTGCGTCCGCCGCCCTCCCCTTTTATCTGGTCGCAGCAATGGTGGTGGCCGGGACGATCCTGATCTTGTTCTTTTATCGCGAACTCCCCGTTGAACGGCCGCCCTTCACGTTCAAACCGGCTGAGATTTTTATCACCATGTGGCATATGGTGGACCGGCCGCTTGTTCTCAAACTGGCGCCGGTGTTTTTCTTCGCGCAGCTAACCCTGTCCGGGTTTTACGTTTTCATGGATACGTATTTCTTTAGCAAGTTTCAATTTGATACCCTGCAAAACGCCTTTACCATGGTTGTTCTCGGCCTCTCCATGGGGACGGTCAGTGCGTTTCTGGTCGGCCCGATCAGCGCGCGAGTGGGCCGGCTTCCCGTTCTGTATGGCAGCCTTAGCATCATGGCGCTCAGTGCCGGACTTTCCATCCTTAATCCCTCCCCGATATTGGCCTATGTGCTGATTGCCACCTTCTTTGTTCCCTTCGCGCTGTATTACCCGACCATGCTAACCCTGTTCTCAAAGGCTGTGGACGACACCGAGCAGGGCTGGGTTATGGGCGTCGGCGTCGCGTTGTTTACGCTGGGAGCCGGGATTATCTCACTGCTTGGCGGTTGGCTGATGTCTGTGGACATTCACCTGCCGTTTATCGTCTCTGTTATCAGCGCGCTGGTCGCCATGGCCTTGATCGCGCTTCTCTGGCGCGGGCCCGACATGGCGAAATTGCTGGACCGAGAATAACCGGACTCAGGTGCCGGTGAATTTCGGATCGCGCTTATCGGCAAAGGCGGCGGCGCCCTCGGCGAAATCCTCACTTTCCAGCACGGAACGGGTTTGGCTAAGAGAAATACCGGCCCGCTCCGACGGTCCCTTGGCCATCACCTCGCCCACAAAACGTTTGACCATGGTCAGCACCATCGGCGCACTGTCGCGCAGCTCAACGGCGTAGGCCATGGCAGCATCCATCACCTCGGCTTTCGGCACCACCTTGTTGACCATGCCAACCTCATAGGCGCGGGCCGCATCCATATCGGCCAGCCCATAGATAAATTCCATGGCCACCTTGTGCGGAATACGGGCGGCCAGCGAGGTGATCAGGCCGCCGGACAAACCAACCTTGGCTTCGGGATAGGTAAATTTCGCCTCCTCTGACATGATACAGAGATCGCAAAACTGAACGAGGACTGCGGCACCGCCCACACAAATACCATTAACGGCGGCGATCACCGGTTTCTCCACCGGTACGCCGATACCGGGAACGAATTTCCACAGGTCAGGCGGATCGGCAAGATTTGCGCCGACGGAAAACGCCTTGTCCCCGCCGCCGGTCAGGATCGCCACCTTGTCGTCGGAGGCATTAAACTGGTGCCAGGCGGCGCGCAAGGCGTCGACCATTTCATGGGTGAGAATATTCAGATCCTTCGGCCCCGTCAGGGTAAGAATGGCCACGCCGTCGCGGCTTTCATAGGTAACGGTAGATGTCGGTGATGCGCTCATCTTGGTGCCTCCTTGTTATGGGGTTCTTTATTGGCAGACATCAGACTAGCGGAATTTGGATCTTCTGCAAACAGGGGCAAACATTCGCCCGGAAAAATCGCCCTAATATTGCCCCAATTGGCCCCTTGCGGGCAGCTTTCCAGCTGCTTAACTAAAGAATATGGAACTGCTACATAAAGCAGCGTTAGGAGGGTAAGATGAGCACTCTAACACAAACCAACAATCAGAAACTCCAGGGCACATGGCGTGTCGAAACCGCTTCCGTCAACGGAGAAACAATCGTTCCCGTCGTCGGCCAGCGCCTCAACTTCGAAGGTGACCATTTCCGGATTGACAAGGGCGGCTCGCAGATTTTTGGCGGGCAATACCACGTGCCCAATGCCAACGATCCACTTCATATTGATTTTGAGCAATCTGAAACCGAATTTATGGCTGGTTACTGGCTCGGCATCTATGAAGTCACTGATGATCACTTGACCATTTGCGATAATGCCCGGGATATGTCCCTGCCTCGGCCAACAGGTTTTACGGACGGGGAAAGACAGAATTGTATCCTGATCCAGTACCGCCGTGTCGCCGACTAACCAGGTCGGTATCGGTCACATGAGACATAAAAATGCCTGGCAGTCTTGCTAGGGACAAGACCGCCAGGCGTCAGCTCGATGTATCGAGCCGGGGGGACTGATAAGAACTAGCCGTTCATGCTGCGGTACAATTCCGTGCCTTCTTTAGCATATTTATTGGCATCATCCACAGACGTTGAAATCGTGCTGAGATTATCATTAATCTCACCCACTGCGGATGCGGCCTGTTGCATGCTTTGAGTGATTTCCTTAGTGGTGGCGGTTTGTTCTTCCACCGCACCGGCAACGGACGTCACGCTGCTTTCCACCGCAACGATGGCCGTTCGAATGCTGGTTAGATTTTCGACCACATTATCACTGATGGACTGCATACCATTGATTTCCGTGGAGATCTGATCCGTGGCATTGGCAACTTGGCTCGCCAGTGATTTAACTTCCGTGGCCACAACGGCAAATCCTTTACCGGCTTCACCGGCGCGGGCAGATTCGATCGTTGCGTTCAGGGCCAACAGATTAATCTGTGCCGCAATCCCTTGAATAACCTCGATGATACTGCTCATGGCTTGCGCTGCTGTCGACAATTCCTTGGTTGAGTTATCAGCGTTGGCGGCTTCTTGATTGGCCTTGTCTACTTCGGTTTTCGACGCTGACATGCTGCGGGAAATTTCCTGCGCGGAGGATTGGAATTCCTCAGCGGCGGCAGCAACGGACTGCACAGTCTGCAAGGCCTGACCGGATGCGGTCACCGCAGATGTCGCCTGCAAATTGGCATCGCCAACAGAAGACAGAATTTTTCCAAGATTTTCATCGACAATCTTGCCAACCCGTTCTCCTTCATGGCGGGCGATCACTTGCGCCGTTACATCGGTCGCATATTTGACGACTTTAAAGGGTTTGCCGCTCGGATCAAAAATCGGGTTATAGGACGCCTGAATCCAGATTTCCTTGCCGCCTTTTGCAATGCGTTTATATTCATCAGCCTGGAATTCACCCCGGCCGAGCGCGGCCCAAAATTCCGCATATTCAGAGCTGCCGGCAAAAGAGGCTTCGACGAATTTACTGTGATGTTCGCCGCGTATTTCATCAATAGTGTAACCCACGGCGCCCAGGAAATTATCATTGGCGTCGATGATCGTGCCATCAAGATTAAACGAAATTACGGCCTGTGATTTGTTCACGGCGTCAATCTGGCCTTCGTAGTCGGCATTCTGCAAGACGCGATCAGTAATGTCCGTTGCGAATTTAACCACCTTTATCGGTTTGCCACTGGGATCGAAAATAGGGTTATAGGAGGCCTGAATCCAGATTTCCTTACCGCCTTTTCCAAGACGTTTATATTCAGCAGACTGAAATTCACCCCGGCCAAGCGCTGCCCAGAACTCCTTATATTCAGAACTGCCAGCAAAAGAGGGTTCGACGAATTTACGGTGATGTTCGCCGCGAATTTCATCAATACTGTAGCCCAATGTACTCAGAAAATTTTCGTTGGCGTCGATGATCGTGCCATCGAGATTGAAGGAAATGACAGCCTGTGATTTGTTCACCGCGTCAATCTGTCCTTCATAGTCGGCGTTCTGCATCTTTCGCTCGGTGATGTCCGTCGCGAATTTAACCACTCTTGAAACAGCGCCGGATTTATCAACGATCGGATTATAGGATGCCTGGATCCAGATTTCCTTTCCGCCTTTTGCAATACGTTTATATTCTGCGGCTTGAAATTCTCCGCGTCCTAGAGCTGCCCAGAAATTGGCATACTCGGCGCCATTCACTTCTTCCGGGGCAACGAACATGCTGTGGTGATTGCCGACAATTTCCTCATGGGCATATCCCAGGGCATTCAGGAAATTCTCGTTGGCATCGAGGATCGTGCCGTCTTTTTTGAAATGAATGATTGCTTGTGATTTGTCGAGGGCCGAGAGCATTGCCTCAACTTCTCGCTTGTCAACTTTACCGCTTTTATTTTGATTGGAAATAACGGATTTACCGCCTGAAAGAAACTTCAACATACTACTAACTCCATACTTAGAAACGAACCGTTATCACCACCCACAAAACGGCTCGGAAGCAGTAAAATGATTTGGCGTCGAGGAGCTCATTTAAGAATAAGATAATTAAAATATTATTAATGGAGACAAATATCAGATAATTATCGATAATTTTACCAGGTCGCCCAACCGGCGGCGCAAGGGTGTGTTTTACCCGACGGGTATTTCGTTAGCAAAACTACCGCCTTATGACCAATTTAACGCTCAGCCCGACGTGCCAGAAAAATTGGTTCTTCGCGCAAGTGCCGTTACATGATCCTTACCGGCATACTTTTAATGCCGCGGATAAAGTTGGAAAAGATGCGCTGCGGCGGGCCCATCAACTCGAATTTCATGTCGCGCTTGAGGATTTCCTCCCACAGGATCTGCAATTGTAGCTCGGCCAACCGATCGCCGACGCAGCGATGGATACCGGCACCGAAAGCCAGATGACGGCGGGCTTTTTTGCGGTCGATGATAAATTTATCCGGGTCCTCAATCGCCTCTTCATCCCAGTTGCCGGACACATACCACATGACGACCTTGTCGCCTTTGGAGATTTTCTTGCCGCCAAGCTCGGTATCCTTTAACGCCGTCCGGCGCATATGGATAATGGCGGACTGATAGCGGATAATTTCCGGCACCAGGGTCTTCATCAGCGCCGGATCGGCCCGCAGTTTGTCATATTGATCGGGGTTGTCGATCATCGCCAACAGGCCGCCGCTCATGGAATTACGGGTCGTATCATTGCCGCCAACGATCAGCAGCACGAAATTGGCGATGATATTCATATGATCCATATCTTTGGTCGCCTCGCCCTGCGCCATCATAGAGATCATGTCATGGCCAACCTCACCCTCAGTCCGCTCCGCCCATAGTTTGACAATATAGGCGCCCATTTCCTGCAAGACCGCCATGCGTTCCTCATCATCCTTGACCATGGCGTCGGGGGCATCGAAATTCACCGTCGCCACATCAGACCAATAGGTGAGCAATCGCCGGTCATTGAACGGGAAATCAAAAAGCGTCGCCAGCATCATGGTAGTCAGTTCGATGGACACCTTGTCGACCCAGTCGAAAGTCTCTCCCCGCGGCAAGCTGTCCAGCACCTCGATGGTCCGGGTGCGGATCATCTCCTCCATCTTACGCAAGTTCATGGGCGCGACCGCCGGCGCGACAGTTTTGCGCTGCGCCGTATGCTGCGGCTGATCCATGGTGATAAAGCTGGCCATCTGATTGCCGAACGGATTATCCCGAATGGTGATGCCGCCCAGTTGTGCTTCAGATGAATAGGTCTCGTGATCCAGCTCGACTTTCATGATGTCATCATATTTGGTGATGGACCAGAACGGACCAAAGAAACTCTCCGCGCAGAAATGTACCGGGTCTTCTTTGCGCAATCGCTGGAATAACGGATAGAAGCTGTCGTCCTGATAGAGCAATGGATCGCTGACATCAATTTCGTTAACCGGAATGTTGGACACGTCGATGCCGACAGGTTGCTTCACTTCGCTCATGGGTTTTCCCCTTATTGATGATCAGACCATTTCCCTGCGATCAGCATAGCGAAAAACGGCACAATTCTAAACGCTTTATCTTAGAACGCCACAGAAACAGCGGGTCCAGCCGCAACTAACGCAGCGTCAATCACGGTTTTGGATATGGCGTCGATGACCGTAGCGCTGCTCATTGCCCGCGCCAGGCTCAACCCGCCAATCAAAACAGCCAATACCGCCCAGGCCCGATTCACCCGATCCGCCGCCGCATCTTCGGCTAGCCCGCGGGCCATGAGGGCGGCGATCTGCGTCATTTTTTCTTCGTATGATTCATGCAATGGCGACGCGCTGCGGATCACTTCCGGTGTCAGTGCCGTCATGGCACAGCCGCCGCCCAGGTCTTCGCGATGCGCCTTACCCAGGTAATAGTCGGCAAAGGCCTGTATCCATCGGGTGCCATGGTCGCGCTGAAATTGCGGAACGGCCTCAATCACCTCATCCAAGCCCAAATCAAGCGCCGCAGCAAAGGCGGCTTCTTTTGATCCAAAATGCGTATAGAACGCGCCCGACGTCACCCCCGCCGCTTTGGCAAGGCCATCAACGCCGACGCCAGCATATCCAAATTCACGGAAAGTCTGACTGGCCGCGACGGTCATTTTCCGTTTGGTTTCCTGCTTTTGTCCGGGTTTGTAGCGCATGGTTTTCTCCTTATTGAATAACGAACGTTATTTTATTGTTGACAAAAAGGCAATGGCTAATTATATCTCTTTACATAACGATCGTTATTTAAAAGAAATCGACCGTGAAAATGAGGCATTAGGGAGTAGTTCCCGCGCCAAACAAAGGACTAGAAAAATGACCAGAACGTTCAAAACCTTTCGCGATATCGCAATTGCCACATCTGTCGCCGCGCTGCTTGTCGGCGCGGCCCCAGCCCATGCCGGTGAAAACTCCGTCAAGCTTTTGTCTGCAGACTTCGCCTCCCGGCAAGTCGTGCAGGTGGAAGTCGGTGACTTTCATTTCAAGCCGGGCCAAGTGGCCCCGATCCATACCCATACAGCGCCCGCCGTCGGCTATGTGGCGAAAGGTGAGATCATCTATCAAGTGGAAGGCGAAAAGCCACAAATTTTACGCGAAGGTGATGCGTTTTTCGAGCCGACGGACAAACGGATCCTGCGCTTCGATAATGCCTCGGCAACGGAAGAAGCTATCTTCATCGATTTCAATCTGCAGCAACAGGGCGAGCCCTTTATCGTCTTCGAGAAAAAACCGACAGAAGCCATCGATCGCCGCAGCCTGCCAACAGTGAAAATCGCCAACGAGATGTTTGACCGGGTCGATGTATATACCAACGACGTTGCCAAAAGCGGCAGCTTGCTCCTTGATACGTTCGAGCCCGTCATGGGTGTCGTTGCCGAAGGAATTGTCGAGCTTCGCGTCAAGGGACAGCCCACTCAACGCATTGTTGCTGGAAAAAGCTTCGCGGTGCCCGTTGCCGGAACGGAAGCCCAAATCGTTAATGTCTCTGACGAGATTCCGGCAAAAATCGTCACCTTTCATTTGAGTTAGCAGAGGTCAACAACCTTATTTATCCCGGGCCCTTGAGCCCGGACTGGAGAGAAAAATGTCACATTACATATTGGTTCATGGTGCGTGGGAAGGGTCTTGGGCCTGGGAATTCACAGCGCCTTACCTGACAGCAAAAGGTCATACGGTTACCACAGTTGATCTTCCCGGAAGCCACGGCAATCCTCAGGAAATTTCCAAAGTCACCTTGGCAAGCTATGCTGATACGGTCGTTCAAGCGCTTCGAGATGTTGATGGAAAGGCCATCCTTGCCGGACATAGCCTGGCTGGCACCGTTATTTCTGAGGCGGCGGAGCAGCTACCGGAAAAAGTCGAGAAACTGATTTACGTGACGGCGTTTCTGCTAAAAAATGGCGATAATGCATTGGCTGCGATGCAGCGAGACACGGAAAGTAAGTTTCTCTCCGCCATTACCTTTTCCGACGACCAGAGCTACGCGTCGGCGTCGGAGGAAACCGTGCGCGCCTTCGCTTTTCATGATGTTGAGGAAGCGAGAATTCAGCATTCTCTCCCGTTGATGGCGGCGCAACAGGCCACGGCGCCTTTTGTCGCGGGCATCACCGTGACCGAAGAAAATTTCGGCTCGGTCCCGAAAATCTATTTGCGCACTACCGCTGACAAGATGATCTCCCCTGCGGCGCAGGATCAAATGATACGCAACTGGAACGTCGACCAGGTCTTTGATCTGGATGCCGGGCATTTTCCGACGTTATCTGTGCCTGAAAAAGTCGCCCGATTTATGATGTAAACAGGGTGCGCAAGAGATCCACCGAAAGCCGGTGCTGCCACACTGCAGCACCGGCTTTTTCGCGTCATCTTAAAAACAAGAGTGCTTCGCTCTTTCTGATTGTATTTGCAGAATGGGGCGACTATAGATTTAGGGTCGGGTTTCAAGAAGGCGACGCCTTCGGAATTAAAAGGGAACACGGTAGGGAGCTTGCTAGTTGCCCTGATCCGTGACTGCCCTCGCAACTGTGAACGCGAGCCGCATTCAGCATGCCACTGGAGCAATCCGGGAAGGCGAATGTCGGTGCTAAAGCGTGAGTCAGGAGACCTGCCCGACAGCAACCGACCCGGCGCCTTATTTGGCGCCTTCACTGCACGATGGGTGCAAGAGAGAAGGAAATGACATGCATATCGAACCCGGAGTTGTTGACGGCGCCAAAATTGCCCTCAGTTACGCAACCGCTTTAGGCACCCTTGGACTGGCTGCAAAAATGGCCATGGACACCGTCAGGAAAGACGGCGGGCTACCGCCTCTCGCGGTCCGCTCGGTGATCACCACTGTCCTGGTTTTCAGTTTCTTTCAGATCTTGCCGCATTATCCCGTTGGCGTATCAGAAGTGCATTTCATTCTTGGATCTACGTTGTTCCTTATTTTTGGGGCCGGTCCGGCCGCCATTGGCCTGATGGCGGGATTGCTCCTTCAAGGCGTTTTCTTCGCGCCCATCGATCTGCCGCAATACGGCATGAACATCACGACGCTGATTCTGCCGCTGTTTGCCATGAGCCTGATTGCCAAGAAGATTATCCCGGCGAATATCGCCTATAAAGACGTGACATATAAACAGGCGCTTGCACTTTCAACAGCCTATCAAGGCGGTATCGTTGTCTGGGTTGCCTTTTGGGCTTTCTATGGCAATGGCTTCGGTGCTGAAAATCTGGCACAGATCAGTGCGTTTAGCGCCGCTTATATGCTGGTGATTGTGGTCGAGCCTCTGGCCGATCTCGGCGTCCTTGCCGTCGCCAAGAATATCGACAAGTTCCGCGACAGCGGCGTATTCCAAAAACGGCTATATCAGCCAAGCGTTTGATCAGCAGCTGATCAGCGACCCTGAAGGACGGCGTCAGTCGTCCTTCTTTTTTTGTGCGGACAGCTTTTCTGCTGCAAACACATCCTCAACAAAATCCATGGACTTCCAGTCCGGGTCTGGCGGCGTGTACCCGTCCTTCGGGACATAAACCGACGCCTCCTCCGACGCCAGTGTCGGTATATATCGCGGGCAATTTGGGAAAATATGTTCGGCTGTCACCCGGATCAACCGTTTGGCGCCGGGCAATCCTTCCAGCGCTTCCGCGCTCTCGTCTATTTCCGCAAGGCCGTTTATCCGCAGCCGCGCCGCGTTATTGAATTGAACCTGATCAAAGCGGATAAACAACAAGCCCACCCGCGGATTAACCGAGATATTACCAAGACTGCGATACATCCGGTTGCCATCATAATCGGGCCAGGCCAGGACATTGTCGCCGATCACCCGAATAAAACCCGGCTCCCCGCCCTTGAACGAACAATCGACGCTGTCGGGGGTCGCCGTCGACAAAAAGAAAAACGGCGTGCTATTGATGAATTCCCGGTCCGCCGAATTGAAAACTTTCCGCATGCGATGGGTTTCCAGCCGATCGGCCACCTTGCGCCCTTCATATTTATCCTGAAGCTGCCGCATGCCGTCGTGATAGTAGACCATCCTGTTTCTCCGCTTTTATTGCCGCCCACTTATGTGGATCGTTGGTTGGCAGAGTAGTGCATTAGCCGAGAAGCGCAATATGAGGGGACCGGTTTTTTAGCTGGAGCTGCCCTCGATTTTCAGGGCGGCCAGTTCAGCCCGAAGCTCGCGGACTTCTTTCAGGATCAGCCCGGTTTCATGTTTCATGGCATCCCGTTCCGCATGGGCCTCAATCGCATGCTCTGATTGCATGGCATCGACGATCACCCCGATAAACAGGTTAAGAACCGTAAACGCGGTCGCAATGATAAACGGCACAAACAGCATCCAGGCATAGGGATACTCAGCCATTACCGGTCGGACAATTCCCATGGACCAGCTTTCCAACGTCATGATCTGGAACAGTGTGTAGGAGGACTCGCCAATGGAGCCAAACCATTGGGGAAAGCTCGCCGCGAATAGCTTGGTCGAGATAACGGCGAACACATAGAAAATCAGGCCGAGCAGCAACAGGATCGATCCCATGCCCGGCAAGGCGGACAATAATCCGCTGACAACCCGCCGCATGGCCGGTACGGAGGAGACCAGGCGCAGCACCCGAAGGATCCTGAACGCCCTCAAGACGGACAACGCACCGGATGTGGGGATTAGCGCAATGGAGACGATGATGAAATCAAAAATACGCCAGGGGTCACGCCAGAACCCGCGAAAATCTGCGATCATTCGGGACACAAGTTCAATAACGAAAATCGCCAGAATAAGCCGGTCGATATACAGCAGAAGATTACCGGTGTTGGCCATGATGGTCGGGCTTGTTTCCATTCCCAATGTCACCGCATTCAAGGCAATCAGGGTCAGGATAAATTTCTCGAAGGCAGGCTTCGCCAATACCTGCTGCAATTTCTGTCGTAGGGTCACAGCACTATCTCACCATCATGTTAGGAATACGGGCATATGCCCTCCGCATATAGGGAGGTCACAAGCCAGCGTCAACGATGTTATCCGGATAATTGGAATAGAAAAAATTCGCTCCGTCATCTAATAACCAAAGACCACAATGCGTCGCGTGATGACATCAATTCCGTTACCTGTTAAATTTGCTTACTTCGTCGCAATGAAACGACACCGGAGGATATTCAGTGACTCAAATTCCGCAGAAGGGCATCGTCGTGGATTTCTACGACACCCACCCGATCAACGAGCAACAAATCCTTGAAAAACTACGTAAGGACGGATTTGACACGGCATCAGTTTCGCAAGATATCTTGCAAAATTATGATCAGGACCATTACGGCGGTGTCGCAGCCAATGATGCCCTGGCAACCCTTGCCGGTCTCGATGATAGCTGTCATCTGCTAGATGTTTGTTGCGGCATGGGTGGGCCCTCCCGCTACTTAGCGCAGAATTATGGATGCCGCGTGACAGGCATTGATCTCACTCAAAGCCGGATTGACGGCGCGACACGGCTTACCGAAATGGCCGGACTTGAGAACCTTGCGCAATTCAAATGCGCCAATGCACTGGACTTGCCGTTCGCGGAAAAAACCTTTGATGTTCTCGTCAGTCAGGAGGCGTTCTGCCATGTTCCCGACAAGAACCAACTCATCAAAGAATGTGTCCGGGTGTTAAAGCCGGGCGGACGACTAGCCTTCACCGATATTCTGATCACGGACAAAACGCGCGACGACACAAAGGCGCGCCTGCAGCAGGAATTGACGTTTCAAGAACTCGGCTCCGCAGCCTCCTACCCCCGTGCGCTCGAGGGCGAAGGCTGTGCGGTTCTGGAAACCGAAGATCTCAGTGATCATTGGCGGGTAATTCTGGTAGACCGTTTGGAAATGTTCCGCAGCTTGAAAGATCAGACCATCGACCGGTTTGGCGACGCGCATTACGTCAAATGGGATGACGCCTACAGTTACTTTGTCAGCCTGTTTGAAACCGGCGAATTAGCTGGCGGACGGTTCTTGGCCCGCCGTTAGGACATGGAAACCTGCCCTGACAATCTTGCCATTTGACGAAGACCAATCCATTGCCCAAAAAAATCCTTGTCTGAGGCTCAACATGCTAACCGAGATTACAGGTGAATTTGTCCGGATCGTTTACGCCGATGAAATTGCGCTAACGCTCAATCGCGGTGATCCAGATCGTCCGGCGGCCCGCTTTAACCGACAGGGGCAAGATGCGCTTTATTTAAGCCCCAACGAGGCAAGCGCCCGGGTCGCCATTGGTGAGTATATCAAAGCGACGGACAAACCGCGGGTGCTGTTGCGGTTTGAGATATCGCCCTGCCAACTGTTTGATTTACGCGCCGATAACGCCGCGGCAATTTATGCGCTGGCGGCCCAACCTTGGCAACCGGCACTGGCCCGCGGCGATGAGCCACGATCGTGGCACGCCGCAGATGAACTGCGAACAGCCGGGCATGCGGGCTTGATCGATCCGTCGCGGCAACGTCCCGGCCTCTGGCATATTACGTTGTTCCAGTGGAATGCGCCCGCTGCGCCCAACGTTCGCCTTGTTGGCGATCCCGAACCTCTGGTTATGGGCCGCCGACAATAAACACATCTAGACTTCCGATAAAATCCAGTCGATGAGCAATTGAAGAGAGGGCGGGACCGTTTTGCTGTCCGGGTAAATTAGATAGTAGCCCCATAAACCTTGCCGCTTGTCCCGCCATAGATCAATGAGCTTACCGCTTGCCACATCTGCCGCCACCAGCAATCTCGGGGCCAACGCAATGCCCTGTCCGTTGGCCGCCGCGTCCATGGCGAGAGCCGTCTGGTTAAAGCGCAGCATCCGCCGGGGCGGTTTCCTATTTGCCGCTTCAAACAGGGCTGTCCAATGGTCGTGAGCGTCCTGTATAAGATCAAGCGCTGCAAAATCGCTGACATGCTTGATCGGCTTTACTCTCGTCGCATAGCGCGGGCTACAAACCGCACAAAGATCCAACGGCGACAACAATTCGCATTGATATCCCTGCCCTGTGGGCGGCCTGCCCTGCCGTATAGCGAGATTAACGCCATCGGACTGGAAATTCGCGAGATTTTCGCTGGCAACTGTTTGAACCTCAATATCGGGATAGGTCTCAGCAAAAGCCGCAAGTCTCGGCACCAGCCATTTGGTGGCAAACGACGGCGTGACACTTAACATTAGTTGCGTCGATGCCGGTTGAAAGATCGCGGTTGCCTCGTCGATCATGGCGAAAGCCCGACGCACCGGTCCGTGATACCGCCGCCCGAGAACGGTTAAGGCGAGCCCGCGTGGCTTGCGGTCGAACAACTGACGGCCCAGCGCATCTTCCAATTGCCGCACCTTTTGGGCAACCGCGCCTTGCGTGACATTCAACTCTTCCGCGGCGAGGCGAAAGTTCAAATGCCGCGCCGCCGCATCAAACATCTTTAACGCATTCAGGTTAGGTGTTCGCATAAAACGCCTTTCACGAGCCAGTAGTTTTTCTACAGTCTCCTAGAAGCAAACATGATTAGTCAAGTCTGGTAATTTTTTGCATACTCGGATCAACGGACATTTAAGGAGACCCAGATATGACAACGGCAAAAACAGCTCTGATTACAGCCGGTGGCAGCGGCATGGGCGCAGATGCCGCCCGCAAGCTTGCGGCCGATGGTTTCAAAGTCGGCATTCTTTCCTCGTCGGGTAAAGGCGAGACTCTGGCGCAGGAGCTCGGCGGCGTTGGTGTGACCGGGTCTAACAAATCAGTTGAAGACATACAGAAGCTTGTCGATCTGGCCATGAGCACCTGGGGGCGCATCGATGTTGTTGTGAATTCCGCCGGGCATGGGCCGAAGGGCCCGATCATGGAGATCAGTGATGACGATTGGCATGAAGGCATGGAGGTTTATTTGCTGAATGTGATCCGCCCGACCCGCCTAGTGGCGCCGATCATGGCCAAGCAAGGGGGCGGTAGTATCATCAATATCTCCACTTTTGCGGTGTTTGAGCCAGACCCTCTCTTCCCGACATCCGGCGTGTTTCGCGCTGGTCTGGCGAGCTTTACCAAGTTGTTCTCCGACAAGTTCGCCGCCGATAACGTGCGCATGAACAATATCCTGCCGGGCTTTATCGACAGCCTGCCAGAAACTGAAGATCGGCGGGCGCGCATCCCCATGGGACGTTATGGCCGGGCGGAAGAGGTCTCTTCCCTGGTCGGGTATCTCGCCTCCGACAACGCGGCCTATATTACAGGACAGAACCTGCGGATAGATGGCGGACTGACCCGGGGCGTCTGACGCCGCCGCAATACCAACGCAGAAGGGCCAGATTGATCGGTCGGACCAATTAGTCCGGGGCCATTTGAAATCTATCCTGTAATCCCATAGACGGATGTTCCGCAACGTCCGTCTGATTCTGTTTCGGGTCCTGGTCTTGATCGCGGTCTTCCGCATCCCAGCGAAACGCAATCTCGTTGATGCCTTTCAGCACCACATGTAATTCCCGGCCCCGTTTGGTCAGAGAATAATTGACCGTGGGCGGCACTGTCGGCTTGTACTCCCGATGGACAAGGCCGGAGGCTTCCAGTTTGCGTAATCGATCGGTCAGCACCTTGGCGGAAATATCCGGCATGCGCGCCGCAATTTCTCCAAACCGCAGGACTTTTTCGTTATCCAGCACCCAAAGAAGATAGGTCGTCCACGGCCCCATGATCTGTCGCAAGATATTATCCATCGGGCATTGATTATGATTTTGTATGACGGTCATCACAATATTTCCTGTTTGTTACGCCAATTCAACGTAAAATCCATTACTTACCAAAAGGTAACTACTTGCTAAAAGTAAGTAAAGGAAATAAATCCAATCCACCAAACAAACCACACAGAGAATTTTAAAAAATCAGGAGTCCCAAATGGCGAAAGTAGCAATCATCTTTTTCAGCGGATATGGCCACACGGCAAAACAGGCAGAATCTGTCATTGCCGGCGTAGAAGGCGTCAGTGGTGCCGAGGTTATCTCTATCCAAATCCCGGCAGACGGCAATCTCGACGACGGCGTCTGGGACACGTTGGCCGCCGCCGATGCCATCGTCTTTGGCAGTCCTACTTATATGGGCGGCCCCGCCTGGCAATTTAAAAAATTCGCCGATGAAAGCTCCAAACCCTGGTTTGCCCTTGCCTGGAAAGACAAAATTGCCGGCGGGTTTACAAACTCCGCCTCTGTCAACGGGGACAAATTCTCCACCCTCAGCTACTTCTTTACGTTATCGCAGCAGCATGGCCAGATTTGGATCGGTACAGGCTTGCTTCCGGCCAACACCAAGGCCCATGGGCCCGATGACGTTAATTGGACTGCCGGCTCCTCTGGCGCCATGGCCATCTCTCCTTCTGACGCGTCGCCAGAAGAAGCCCCGCGCGCAGGCGACCTGGAAACAGCGCGACTATATGGCGCCCGCATCGCCGAGTATGCGGTCAAGACACGCAGCTAGTGCCTGCCACAGGAGATCGTCGTTCCCCCTTACCGGCGATCTCCTGCCCTCCCCCATAAAAAACTACTGGCCCTCACGGCCGCGGGAAGAGTAAGGTCTGGCTCAGATCCAACTTATCCCCCACATAGAGAGTTTTCAGGGTGCTGTCTTTTTCCATCGCGGTCTTTTTACTGATCATCACCCCGGGACCAGGCGTCCTGTCGACCGCCGGGGTCGGCGCTGCGTTCGGAAAGCGCGCCGGATTTCAATATGTGGCAGGATTATTTGTCGGCAATAATCTGGTGGCCCTTGCCGTGGTCTCCGGGCTGGCAGCGATTATCTTTTCTGTACCCGCCGTGCGCAACATCATGCTGGTATTGTCGGTGATTTATCTCTGTTATCTTGCCTTTCGCATCGCCTCAGCCGGAGCGAAGATTGCCTTTATTGAAGCCAAAAGCCAGCCCGGCTTTCTGTCCGGCCTCGCCTTGCAGGGAATCAATCCCAAGGCCTATGCAGTCAACACTACGTTCTTCACCGGATTTGCTTTCGCCGGGGACGCTCTACTGGAAGAAACCATCATCAAGTTCATTGTCCTCAATGTCATCTGGGTCCCCGTGCATTTATTGTGGTTGGCGGCCGGGATCAAGGTCAAGGAAATGGAACTTTCCCCGGCTATCCAGTTTCGGGTCAACATGCTGATGGCGACGGCCATGTTGGTCGTGGTGGGGCTGGCCATCTATAACCTGCTGTAACCCCTAACGGGCTTAGGATATTCCCGCCTCTTGTGCCAACAAAACACACGCCGCCAGAAAACACACCGCCGCGGCGCCAGAGGCAAGTGCCCGTATATGGTTCCAGAATACCCAGCGCGTAAGATAGGTTTTCTGCCAATAGGTCGCCGCCGCTGAGCCGCTATGGTCGAATGTTTCCAGCTTGTGGTTCATGGGCACGTTGAATAGCAAGGAGACAACAAAAACACCGCCCAGATAAATGCCTCCGCCGGTCATCAGCAACATAGCCGCTGTCCCGGTCAGCTGGACATAAGCATAGCCTATGAGGAAAGGTGACGCCGCGGCCATACCCAGCAACAGAACAATAAAAAGCGATTTATAAACCTTTTGATTGATCACCTGCATGACCTCAACACCGGCGGCGGTCTTCGCCCCGCCCAAAGACCGCATGATAAAATCAGAAAAGGTCATGAAAACGCCGCTGACCAGCGCATAGGCGATGACGGATATCTGGCAGGTTAAAAAAAACCAGGTTGTTGTCATTTTCTCTCTCCTAAAAATTGGGAAGCAAGGGTTAGTAAGACAGGCCAGGGGACTGATGCAGATAGGCGTCACTGGCGAGTTGTTTCAGCATGAAATCCGCAATATCGGGCGGCGCCATTTTAAGCTTGAAGGACGAATCCAGTTTGCGAAAGCCATGCTGATAAGACCGGGAGCTTTCGCCTTTGGCAAAATTTGAAGGGCGGACAATGATCCAGTCCAACGGACTGTCGCGGACATATACTTCCTGCGCGTTATGATCCTTGAAAAGCCGATGCATCAACAGAGGTACGATAAGATATTTATAGTGCCACGGCAGCAGATCCCAGCTGTCTCCGGCCCCAAGCCCCGAGAGGCAGACGAACCGATTCACACCGGCTTTTTCCATGGCCGCAACGATAATCCGGGTTCCGGCGGCGCGCAGCCCTTCCTTGTTCAATAAAGGCATCCCCAACGCACAAATAACGGCATCCTGATCCTGGACGGCGGCGGCTACCGCCAAAGGATCTAGCACATCCCCATTAATGACGTGAAGATGTCGGGCAGATTGTTTGATTTTGTCGGGTGAACGGGTGAAGGCAGTCACAGTATGGCCGTCCGCCAAGGCTTTATTCACTAAAAGTCGACCGATAGTGCCTGTGGCACCAAAAATTGTAATTTTCATTTGTTTCTCCTCTTTACTTGACAGCGTGTCAATTGACATGATGTCAAATAGGAGGTACTTTACACCATGTCAAGCACTATTTTGGATACACGAACGAGAATTTTACAAGCGACCCTCGACTTATTGTCAGACGGCAAGGCTCATGCCGTGCGCATGACCGACATAGCAAAACAGGCCGGCATCTCACGACAGGCGGTGTATCTGCATTTTGATAATCGCGCAGATTTACTTATCGCGGCTACACTGTATCTGGATGAACTTAAGGGCAGCGATGACCGGCTCATACCAAGCCGGACGGCCAAATCAGGTATCGAACGGTTAGAGGCCTTTGTCGAAGGTTGGGCGAATTATATCCCTGAAATATTTGGAATAGGTAAGGCCCTAATCGCCATGAGGGAAGAAGATGAGGCCGCGGCAACAGCCTGGGATAAGCGCATGCGCGATATGCGTGAAGGCTGTGAGGCAGCCATTCTGGCTCTAAAAAAAGACAGGCAATTACGACCCGAATTTAGCCCTGAAGAGGCGACGGACATTCTTTGGACCCTGATCTCGTTACGTAACTGGGAACAGATGCGGATTGAATGCGGCTGGTCTCAAGAGCAATATATTCGCGTGATGCTGGCGACTGTACGGCGGCTTTTTGTCTGTGATTAATTGACGACGGCATCCGAAATTGCCCGCTTCAGTTCGGCAGCAAACGGATGGAGAAAGGCCATGTTCCGCTGCGCCATCAATAGCCCGGCATAATTATGCTTTGGGGAAAACCACCACTGGGTTCCTGCGATCCCGCCCCACCAGACGTCCCCGATAACAGAATCATTTTGATAGCGCAGGGGTGCCAGGCTGATTCCACTGGCTAAACCAAAGCCGTTCCCAGCCATCTCGCCAATGCCCGCGAACCGAATAAATCGGCCTTCCGGCAATTGATTAACAGTCATCATTGCCAGAGTTTCCGGTTTTAAAAGAGCGTTACCGCCCGGCATTAAAGATCTCATTAGGCGGAGCATATCCGGCAAGGTAGACACTAAGCCCCCGCCGCCGGATTCCCGAGCGTATGGCCTAAGATAAATATCCGGCTTTGGATAATCTTTTACAGCGGTCAGGCCCGGTGTCATGGGAGCCATCAAATCGGCCCCTTTGTACAGAGCAACCAACCGGTCCTGATCAGCTTCGGGCACCCAGAAGCCAGTATCTATCATGGCGAGAGGATCAAAGATCCGGGCTTTTAAAAATGCGCCCAGAGACTGCCCGCTCAGAACTTCTATCAATCTCCCTAACACATCTGTCGCATGAGAGTATCCCCAATTGCTGCCGGGATCGAACATCAACGGAACATCCTCCAGCATGTCGATCAAGTCCGAATTGGAATAATCCGGACCGCCAATATCCAGCGCCGTATAATGTTTTGAAATCAAACTGCCTGGATCCATGAAAGAGTATGTCAGTCCCGATTGGTGGGTCAGCAAATGGCGGATTGTGATGGCGTGCGTTGCCGGGCGTGCCTGGCTGATAACCGTTGCGTCCGGCTCCAGCACCCGGCGGTTGGCGAGCTGCGGCAAATATGTTTCGATTGGATCATCGAGAGCCAGTTGCCCTGCCTCCATCAGCATCAGGATACCCATGGACGTCATCAATTTTGTATTGGAAAAGACGCGAAAGATATGATCGGTGGTGAGCTCTGTTTGCTGTTCGCGATCAGCCCAGCCAGTGCACTGAACATCGACCAGGTCCTGTCCCACCAACACGGCCGACGACACACCCGCCAATAATTCCTTGTCCACATATTTCTGCATGGCCGCATGCAGGGGGCCGAAATCAAACCGGGAATCAACTACGTCGAGGGAGGTCATTTGCATCTCGCCTATTTTGTTCTTCAGATCTCTTCTTAGGATCCGTTGCAGGGGAAATTCGGGCTGCCGAACGGGCAGCCCGTTTATCTCACCAAGCGTAACCGACAGTCAACAAATAGGTTGTGTCATTCTTTTCAGCGCCGGCGCCCGGCGCATTATCCCGATCGAAATTCACCTGAAGTGTGGTTTGGAAATTATCAAAAATCGGTACACGCACACCCGTTTGCGACAGGAATACATAGTCATCGGTATTTTCCAGACCCTGGGTCAGACGATGATTGTGGAAGGCTTCCAGCTGCCAGTCATCATTCAGCACATGGCGAAAGCGCAAAGCCCAAATTGCCGCCGCATAGTCAGAGTTATCACCGTCATAAAAATCTTCCCAGACATAACCAGGGCCGGCCTGAATGGACAGGCTGGTTTTGTTCGTGTCATAGATTTGATACCCCAAACCGGTGGTGGCGGTCGTCCTCAACCGTAAATCGGCATATTTGTCATGCTCGAACGACAAACCGTTATTCCAAAACCATTGTTCAACGATAAAGTGATCATAGGTGTTGAAGAGATTGAAAGTTTGTTTGGTGTTAACGCCTTCGTTATTTTCGTAATCAGCGTTGAGCGCGATAATAACCCGGTCATCGGACCAGCGGAAAGTCCCTTCTCCGTCAACATGATAGGTTTCGGCGTCCGTATTACCCTCTTCCTTCTTGAGTCCAATATTAAAAAAACCAGAATACCTGAGGCCGGACAAATCCGGGGGATTGATGGCCGCGACCTGATCCAGATCAATCGCTTTCGCGCCAGCGGCTGTATCGACCACTTCGAGCTTGTTGTCCGCGGGGGCTGTCAGCGGCCCTTCCAACATCTTGTCATCGTCCAACTGAATGCGAACAGCCTGATCGGTCGTCAGACGGCTGATATCGGCCCAGTTGATCTCTACTTTACCGGCATATTTGGTTTCGAAAACCAACTTGTCTTCGGCTTTGCTGATCACAGTCCCGGTAAGCTTGTCGCCATTTTTCAGAAAGACTTCATCAGCTTGTGCCGCCGCTGAAACACTCAACAAGGTTGCCAAAAAAATTGCCGAAAAGAACCCGGCGCGTGAAATTGCGGACAAACCGCCTCTACATGTACTTGTCATATCCCCCCCACGGAATAGTGTTGCAGCTGCAAAATATGGCATGAAAAAAGAAAGTCAACATGACGGATGACAAATATGATTATTACAACTCATCGCTTGACACGTGGATGCCGCAGGAATGCAGCTTGCCCTTACGGATGGCATTCGGGCGCCAACGATAAAAAAGAAGCAATAAATTTGATGTCGCCGGATTTCAGCAATCACTACGTCGTGCGTCACACGAATCTACTTTTTTGGATCGTATAATCCTCACGCTTTCCAGCGCCGATATATCGTCAACAAAACTCATCCGCTCTTTTGAAGCTTCAGCCTTTGCGCGCTGAAAAGAAATTAAGGCTAGCCGGTATGGACAATCCACCCGGCACAACAAAATTCTGCATCTCGGACGTAATTTTTTCGCTGATCGCTTTTACATCATCCGGGCTGCCGCCCAGTTCTTTCACAACCCGCATCACCGGCCCTACATTGCAGGCAAGATATGTCGCAGCATCAAGTGTCCCCCGATAGAAAAGATCGATCTTTTCACTGGATGCCACTACATCTCGTAACCCGGCATCGCTCAAAATCCCGGAAACCCGGTCTAAATCGGCGAAAGCCATGGGCCCAGGTGCATGCGGATCCCCGGGGGCCACGGCCCCCAACCGATCGATGGCAACGTCTCGCGGTATCCGAAACCAAGGATTCTCATTCATATAAGACCAGCTGACAAAGGATACCCGGCCACCCGGTTTTAGGGCTCTCGTCATATTGGTAAATGCCGCCACAGGATCATTAAAAAACATCACGCCAAACCGTGAGATCAGCACATCAAGACTATTTTCCGTGAAGTCGTGGGTTTGCCCATCGACTAAAAGATACTCTATTGAGGCGGCGTTCTGATCTATGGCAACTTGCTGGGCGCATTCTAACAACAGACCCGAGATATCAGCGCCGATTACGGACCCACCCGCACCCGCTAGAGCAGCCGCATCCCGAGTTGTCGCGCCAGTACCGCACCCTATGTCAAGAATATGCTCGCCTATTTCAATGTTTGTTTTCGCTAAAAGCTGATCCTTGACCGTTTCCAGAAGACTGTCCATTTCATCTTGAAAATCCACCCATTTTTGACCCGCTGCGGAATTCCAATAGCTGTCTTCCATGGCATTTGAATCATTTTTTTGCGTCGGTGAGGACATACAGATCTCCTGTGGAAGGAAAAAAGAAACGGCAGCCTATCAGATAATTCGGCAGACATATACCGCCCTGTCCCGCCGATTTAATATTGCCTTCAACGCCTGCACAGCATAGCCTGCGGCGTTGACAGAAAGGGTAACGTTATGGAAGTGAAAATCCGGCATGCGGTTCCAGAAGACCTTGAGGCCATTCATGAGATCATGCTTTGCAATGGCACCATTCAAGGAACCATGCGCCTGCCCCATCAATCGCGGCAGCATACGGAAAAATGGCTTGAACCTGACGATGGAGTGTATCGCTTTGTAGCGCTTCTGGACGGCAAGGTCTTCGGTTATTCCGAACTTATTACCTATCCTCATTCTCCAAGACACCGCCATGTAGGGGAGATAGATATGATGTTGGTGCATGATAAAGCTCATGGTAAAGGTCTCGGCAGCGCCATGATGCAAAACCTTGTCGATCTCGCGGATAATTGGATGAACTTGAACCGTTTGCATCTGACCGTCTGGACAACCAATCTAAATGCCATCGGTCTCTACAAGAAATTCGGTTTTGTCGAAGAAGGTGTCATGCCCAAATATGCCTTTACGAACGGCGAGTATACAGACGGATTATTGCTTGGGCGGGTCCTCGATCGCTAACGGAGGTCTTACCCAGCCGCTTTTTCCATACTCATGATGTCCCCCGGAATTTCTGCCCAGTCAACCTTGCTTGTTGTCCAGAGTTCTAAATTCGGCTTGAGTGTCGTCGGATCGTCCAAGCTGCCCGCGGCAATAAAGATTACATTGGGAAACATCTCCAATTGAAGATAAATTGACGCACTGCAAGTGGGACAAAAGGATCGAGTTACGCCATTCCCGCTATCGGCCTTTTTATGCCATTGCTTGACCGTGCCTTTGGCCACAGAAAATCCGTCCTTGCCGACCCCGACGCCCGTATAAAAGGCAGTGCCGCTAATCCGCCGACAATCGCTGCAATGGCAATAGTAGATGGTCTTGGGCTCCGCCTCACAATGATAGCGTATATCTCCACATAAGCAGCCGCCGTCAAAAGGTTCGGTCATTCTTCATCCTCCCGATTTTTCGTTCTCCAGAGTGTAAATCAAGATGGCAGGAAAAGGCAAATATGTCGCCCTGGATGTAGATTACGTGACATATACTTTGCCGTGATTTAGGATCAAAATGAGAAACTGACAGAAAAAGAACGGGAAATAAATATGCAGGATCGGTACGGAAATAATGTCAGTTCAACTTCGCAAGCGGCGGTAGACGCCTATGTGGACGGTGTTGATTTATTTCTGGAAGCACAGGCGGGTGGCGATGCGGCATTTGAGCGCGCTATCGCCGAAGATCCATCTTTTGCTTTGGCCCATGTGGCGCTTGCCCGGTTTTTACAATCCATTGCCCGACCTGTGGAGGCCAGAGCCGCGCTGGAAACCGCCCGCGCGTTGGCACCAGATGCTTCTGCCCGGGAACAGGCCCATATCTCCATTCTTGGCCATCTGATTGAAGGGCGAGGCGCTCAGGCCTTCGCGGAAATCAATACACATATCCGGGAGTATCCGCGCGATGCCATGGCGGTCCAGCCCTGCGCCGGGGTATTCAGTCTGATCGGGTTTAGTGGCCGTTCCGGACGAGAGGCGGAAAGTTTGGCATTTTTCACTGCCCTGCAACCGGCGTATGGTAATGACTGGTGGTTCGAGAGCATCCTGGCCTTTGCCCAGACAGAAATCGGCCAGCTGGCGCAGGCCGAAATTACGACGGAGCGGGCTTATCAGGCCAATCCCAACAATGCCAATTCCGCCCATTATAAATCACATTTCCATTATGAAGTGGGCGACATCGACACGGGTCTTGCCTTCCTCAAGGAATGGCGCCCCCGCTACGATCGTGCAGGTATCCTGCATTGTCACCTTAGTTGGCATGAGGCCCTCTGGGCATTGGAAACAGGGGATACGGAAACGGCGTGGCGCATAGTTGAAGCAGACGTCCGTCCGGGCTTCGCGTGGGGCCCACCTGTTAATGTCGTCACCGATATGGCCGCCTTTTTGCTCCGCGCGGAATATGCAGGCGAGGCGCGGCGGGATGATTTATGGCAAGAACTTAGTCAGTACGCTTCTACCTTTTTTGCCAATCCTGGCATCAGCTTCGCCGATGCTCATGTGGCGATCGCTCATGCGCTTACTGGGGACGATATCGCGCTGCGAAAATTGCAGGATAACCCGCCTGGCCCCGCCGGTGATATGGTCAAGGTGCTAGCAGATGTATTTGCTAATTTTGCTAAATCCAGCTGGCCCGCAGTTATCAGTGGATTGGTTCCCATCATGTCTTCGCACGAACGATTGGGGGGAAGTCGTGCTCAGCGCGATCTGGTCGAATTCACTCTCCTTATCGCCCTTATGAAGAATGGTCAGGCAGACGAAGCCCGGCGGCTCCTGTCAATGCGCCGCCCACATATTGCAAACGCCGACTATATTGCCGGTCTCACTGGCGGATAAGGATTTTCAATATGAAATTAAGTGATACCCTCATTGATCAGAAACGTTATCCACTAGATGATTCAGATTTCAGGTCTCGTTGCAAGGCGACTTTGGCCGAGGACGGCGCACTGGTTATGCCGCAGTTTTTATTGGCGGATACCGTCAAGACCATCGCCGCGGAGGGAGAAGCCCATCGGGATCAAGCGTATTTTTGCGATGACCACCACAATGTCTACCTGACGCCACCGGATCCGGATTATGCCATGGATCATCCGCGCAACCGGTTAATTTTGTCCTCCAAGGGATGTATTTCCGACGATGTCGTCCCAGCAGACTCGCCACTTCGCGTTCTATATGAAGCCGAAAAGTTTAAGGATTTTCTCTGTGATGTTCTAGGTGAAGAAGCTCTCTACGAGTACGCCGACCCGCTGTCCTCTATCAATCTGCATTATGCTGATGCCGGGCTAGAGCTGGGTTGGCATTTTGATAATTCTGCCTTCGCGATTACGTTGATGATCCAGGCTCCAGAAGCTGGTGGTGCGTTTGAATATGTCAAAGATCTGCGTGACGCCGATAGTGGGGAAATGAATTTCGAGGGCGTCAGAAAAGTTCTTGATGGTGAACGCACAGTAGAAACTCTATCCATGCCTGCGGGGACGCTGGTGCTGTTTCGCGGACGCAACTCCCTGCATCGCGTCGCCCCGGTTAAAGGATCAACAACAAGGATGCTGGTTGTTTTGGCATATAACAGTCAGCCGGACATCGCTCTGTCTGAATCAGCCCGGCTTACTTTTTTTGGTCGACTAGGTTAATAGTTGCTCGCGCGAATGCCCTTATGCCAGCTTCGCCAGATTAGCGTCCAGGTTTTCATGAAAATGCACAATGGCCTTCTCATAATGACCAAAGGTGAAATGAGTATTGGCATTTGCCGCTAGCCCCAACTGAATGGCGCGTGCTGCTTCGCGATCTTCCTCAATACCCGACGATTTCACGAACTCTGCATCTCGCTCCGCCACTTCCAGATCAACTGGTGTACCATCGGCTTTCAAATTACGCACACGGTAAACAAATGTCTTTGTTTCCGTGGGTGAAATTGGTTCTAAAATGATCAACTGCGTGTGGCTGGATAGCATGGACATATGGGTATTTGGGAACAGCTGATACACATAAGTTGCCATGCCATTAATCCGCCGGTCATCGCGCGGAATATCACGCAACTTGCTAATCCGGCGGAATGGGAAAATAATCCGCGAATTGGTACCGAAATTCTCCACAATGTTGATGTTATCCAGTCCGTAAGGATAGAATGTGCGGTTATGCAGGCTCTTGATATGATATCCCTCCATTGAGGTTTCCGCGATCAGTTTCCAGTTAGCTTCATCAACATGTTCCGTTTGGCTGAACATATCCTGTTCGGGCTGAAAAAATTCAGGAAAAGCATCCAGTGCGCCGTTGGATACCGGATCATCTTGAGTGACGAAAATCAATCCACCCCGCTCTTCGGCCGTGACGGCCACAAGACCGTGCGTCGCCTGATCAAGACCGGGAAATCCATCAGCACCAGGGATATGCTTTAAATTTCCATCAAGACCATAAGTCCAGGAATGGTAGGGACAGACAAACGCCCGCGTGCAGCCGCTATCTTTGGCAACAGCCATACCGCGATGCCGGCAGCTATTTCGGAATGCCCTGACAACACCATCATCGCCACGCACGACAACCAACGGTGTGCCCGCCGCTGTGCGAGCCACAAATGAGCCGTTCTCAGGCAGCGCTGCGGACGGGCAGAAGGGAACCGGCAAACGTCGCAATAACGCAATCTCGGCATCAAATCGTTCTTGCGAGCCGTAATTTTCAACTGGCTCCCGCCAGACACTTTCACCAACATCCGTGGTTTTGTTGTCAATATGCGAAAAAATACGGTCGATTACATCATGGTCGTTCATTACATAGGTCATGGACTAACTCTTCTTATTTGTGATTTTTACCAATTCTACAGCGTTGAAAAGTTTCTGTCCATGCAGCTTGGTACGGCAATATAACCACCTCTGTATCAAATTGTTCCTGACAGCCATAATATCCAACTGGCCCCGGCAATAGCTTTCACCTTTACCTGTGGTTTTGTTATCTATTAACGCTAAAATACGAACAATCACATCATGGTCATTCATCGCTAAATTCATATGCTGGCCCTGCCGTTTTTTTTATTTGTGACCTTTCGACATCTTTGCCTACCATGCACCTATCCGTCGGCACCTCGTCCATAGCCGCGTAGTGCAGATGTTCACACCTGGCGATTTCGGTATTTATCAAGTGCCTGACGTTCCCATTTGCGGCCGAGCAATTTGTATTGCCCGAAAACAACAACAGCATGTAGGGCGATTCCAAGGCCCCAGCCACCGATGACCCAGAGTATCCAGGGATATTCTGAAGAATCGTACAAGTTGAATATATATAGGCAGGGAATGAGGATAGCAGCCATAATCCAGTTAAGGTGAAATCCTTTCAGATTTTCCACATATTCCAAGGCCTGCTGGTCGTCTCGAGTTTGAGATTTAGATTTAGATTTTTCGGGGTTATTTTTAATCATTGGTTTCGGCTCCTGCGCCAAATCGGCGACATCAGTTTCAAAAGCAGCAGCCAGGCTTTTCAGCGTCTCCAATCCCGCACGTTGTCCACCTTCTATTCGCTGGACCGTTCGTACGCTTAAGCCCGAAACCTGGGCTAGATATTCCTGTGACCATCCCTTATCAAGGCGTCGTTGTTGAATATTCATGGGTTCACCGTTTCCTGCATGCCGCGCCCGAACCTAGGCGTTCCGCGCCACCAATGACCACGACACTGTCGTGACAGGACTGTATAATAACAGCTGTCCAGCCCTCCTGTCGATGGAATATCCTCATATCTTTTACCCTGCCCAATTCTGAAAACTGCCTTGTCTAACACAGAATAAAAATCAAAAAACTGGCTTGCAAAATAATAGAATGAACGATAGGTATAAAGAACAAAACAAGAACATTTAATCAGGAGAGATTCCCATGCTTGACCATGTTTCCATCGGTATTACAGATCGGAATAAATCGACGGCATTTTATGATGCGGTACTGCCTACTATTGGCCTGAAGAAAGTTGCCGACTACGGCGAAATTGTCGCCTATGGCCCCTCCAGAGATAATCCATTTTTCTGGTTGTCGGAACAGCCAGACGCCAACAATTCACAGGGTTTCCATTGGGCTTTTCGCGCACCGGATCGTGCATCTATTCACAAATTTCATGCAGCAGCATTAGTCAATGGTGGCACCGACAATGGGGGGCCGGGAAAGCGTGACTATGAAGAACATTACTACGCAGCATTTGTCCTTGATCCTGATGGCAATAAGATTGAAGCTGTCTGCTTCGACGTCGAGTAGGGAAAAAATTTATGATTCGCACAGCTGCAAATGACTGGTACAAAACACGCAAGCTCGGCGACGACATCACCCTAATCAGCGAACCCTTTATCAAGCCCTTTTATCGGTGCAATATCTGGCATCTGCGAGGGCGGGATCGGGATTTACTCATTGATAGTGGTATGGGCGTGGTGAGTCTCCGTACCCATGTACCTCTGGTCACGGAAAAACCGTTGACGGCGGTGGCTAGCCATAGCCATTTCGATCATATCGGTTGTCATCACGAGTTTGAAACTCGTCTCGCTCATCGGGATGAGGCTAATTTGTTAGCAAACCCAACCCGGAAAAATACTCTGGCTGAAGACTATGTGACGGATGATATCTTCGAACAACTTCCGCCCGCTCCCTACAGTTCAGAAAGCTATGTTGTAAAGGCGGCGGCTGTGACCGGTTATCTGGACGAAGGAGATGTGGTGGATTTGGGAGATCGGCGGCTAACGGTCCTGCATTTACCTGGCCACTCTCCGGGGGGTATTGCTTTGTTTGAGGCTGCAACGGGTATTTTGTTTTCCGGGGACACTCTCTATGACGGACCTCTTGTAGAAAATGTCTATCACTCCAATACAGAAGATTACTATATTTCAATGGTCAAACTGCGAGCACTGAAACCGCGGGTCGTACATGGTGGACATTTTAGAAGCTTCGATGGCGCCCGCTTCCGGATCCTGTTAGAAAGCTGGTTCAAGTCTCACGGCGCGTGAAATTGAAAGGAGGATGCAAATGACAGATGGCTGCACTTGGTATGGCGATGATCCATTTTACAAGGCATATCATGATGAGGAATGGGGGGTACCGATTTATGATGGCCGGGCTTTGTATGAAAAACTTATCCTCGACGGATTTCAAGCCGGATTGTCCTGGATCACCATTTTGCGTAAACGGGAAAATTTCATTGCCGCTTTTGACGGCTTTAATCCCGAACTGATCGCGCGCTATGATGATACAAAGATTGAATCCCTCATGCAGGATGCCGGTATCGTTCGCAATCGCTCAAAGATCCTCGGCACCATCGCCGGTGCGAAACTGTTTTTGGAAATTGAGGAGAAAGAAGATGGTTTTTCGAACCTTCTTTGGAACTATCTGGATGGAAAACCAATCCAGAATTCCTGGAAATCCATGAATCAGGTTCCCGCGGAAACGCCGCTTAGTCAGGCCATCTCTAAAGATCTTAAAAAACGCGGTTTCAAATTTGTTGGCCCTACCATTGTTTACGCCTTTATGCAGGCCGTTGGTATGATCAATGATCATGTTGTCACTTGCCCTCGCCACGCGGAAGTGAAATTGCTGGCATGAGTGCCTCGAAAAGAATCCGCGAAGTACACGACCTCACCGGATTAGTGGCTCATCACTATGTCTTGAAGTATGGCGAGCAAGCTGCCTCGATCCTGCAAGAAGCGGCACGAGGATTTGAAGAGAATGACGACCTTCATGGCCGCAATAAAATGCTTCGCCTGCGTGACGAAGTATTGATCCTCGCACCTCCGCTGAAATCTGAATAAGATATCCATAATGGAACCTCGGTTAAAAGCAGAAATTTGGGTAAAAGCCCATATTCGTAAATGTGCCAACTTTAATGTCCCGGTTATGGTGACCCGTCGCGGCGACTCAACGGCCGGATCCGTCCTGATCAAGGTCAATCGCCTGGGTCCCGGCTGTATGGTATTTTCTGCAGCCACTAATTTTGAAGATGGCAGTCGACTATGGCTCAAAGGTACAGGTCCAGATTGGGTAGAAGAATCCGTTGCTGATAGCTATATCGAAAAACAAATCAAATACGACCCTGACCTTTGGGTACTTGAAATCGAAGATCCGGATGGGCGGCCGTTTCTCGATGAAAAAATTCAATAAATATCTTCTTGTCACGGCAAATACTATTTAACCGGTTAATTTACTTTGCACGTAAAAATACATACATTATAATAGCTTACATAGATTATCTTACTCATCAAGTTAAGTAAACTTATGTTCAGGTTTCTATTTACAACTGAGATAATTTCGATTTTTTCACGAAAATTTTCGTTAAGGGCTGACATTCAAGACTGAAATGATCTATCTTCGCATGACCCATGAACTGCTTTGATTTGGAACGCTATCTCGATGCAACAATATCTCGATCTTCTTCGGCTAGTGAAAGACACCGGCGCCCAAAAATCAGACCGAACCGGCGTCGGTACCTACAGTATTTTCGGCCACCAAATGCGCTTCGATCTTACCAAAGGTTTTCCCGTTTTAACGACCAAAAAACTACATTTAAAATCAATTATCCATGAGCTTCTCTGGTTCCTGGCAGGTGATACCAATGTCCGATATTTGCAGGATAACGGTGTTCGTATCTGGGATGAATGGGCCGATGAGAATGGCGATCTCGGTCCTGTTTATGGTCAGCAATGGCGATCCTGGCCCGCGGCTGACGGCGGTGCTATTGATCAAATTAAGAACCTGGTATCTCAGATACAGACCAACCCAAATTCACGGCGCCTTATTGTCAGTGCCTGGAACCCGGCTGAAGTGGAGAACATGGCACTACCCCCTTGCCACTGCCTGTTTCAGTTTTATGTGGCGGATGGCAAATTATCCTGTCAACTGTACCAGCGAAGTGCGGACGTCTTCCTAGGTGTACCGTTCAACATCGCCTCATACGCCTTACTAACGATTATGATGGCCCAAGTTTGTCATCTTGAGCCTGGTGAATTTGTTCACAGCTTCGGTGACACCCATCTCTATTCAAACCATATTGAGCAAGCGAACCTGCAGCTGGCCCGTATTCCTGGTATATTACCGGCGATGAGGATCAATCCGGATATCCAAGATATCTTTGGCTTTACCTATGACGATTTTGATCTAATTGGATATGAGGCAGCAGCCCATATTCCAGCAAAAGTCGCGGTGTAACATTGACCAAGGACGATCCTTTCCTTTCTGCCATTGTCGCCGTGTCAGAAAATAATGTGATTGGCGCCGGAAATGATTTGCCGTGGCGCCTCTCTAATGATTTGAAATGGTTTAAGAAGACAACGTTGGGCAAACCGATCCTGATGGGACGGAAAACCTTTAAGTCACTTCCTGGCTTGCTACCGGGGCGCGCGAATATAATTATCACCCGAGATCCTGAATTCAAGCTAGACGGCGGTATTGTCACCCATAATCTTGACGATGCTATCGCCGCGGGCAGAACAGCTGCACAAGCTGCAGATGCCCAAGAGATCGTTGTTATCGGAGGCGCTGAAATTTATCACTTGGCCCTGCCAAAAATTGATCGCTTCTATTTAACCCGTGTACACACGGAAATTGGCGGGGACACTTACCTTCCCGAGCTGGAAAAGAGCGATTGGGCAGAGGTTTTTCGAGAATTTCACGGAAAATCCGAAAAGGACATGTTTGATTATAGTTTTACAATTCTAGATCGAATTCACCCTTAACATGTCATTTGGTGAAAAGGCCTCTTTTAAAAAGGATAGAAAGTCCCTATATTACGTCTGTTGGGTAACCAACTATGGCGATAAACGTTGCATGGAATAAACGTTGCGGACCCGGGGGCGGTACCCGGCGCCTCCACCAAAAATGCAGAATTGGGACGGGTTTCCTGTATTTTTGATGGGGGCGAAATAGGCTCGACGCGCGCAGTAAAGATGTTATTTTCGCTCGGCATGATACCACCGATACCGGGTCAATTTTATAAATGCTAACGATAATAACGAAGCATTTGCCGTAGCTGCTTAATTGCACTACACGGGGTTCGGGGGGGCACCTGGCAACAGAAGCCCCTCCACTTATATTGACATCCTGTAAACCCGGAGGATATCTGGAACAGATCGCAGGTAGCATTAACAAATAAAGACGACCTCAGTGTTGACGCGAATCTAATGGAGCGACGATAAGGTATGGCAGACGACATCAATTATAACTCAATGGTTGAAAAAGCGCTTCTTGAAGTTGTTCGCGAATCCTTAAGATATGCCGCGGAACATGGACTTCCCAGTGACCAGCATTTCTACATAACTTTCAAAACCCGGTTCCCCGGCGTTACCATTCCCAAGCATTTATCGAAGCGTTATCAAGATGAAATGACTATTGTTCTGCAACACCAATTCTGGGACATTAAAGTCGAGACCACCTATTTCAGCGTAGATTTAAGTTTTAACCATAAGCGAGAGACGCTGACTATTCCATTCGATGCGCTTACGGCCTTCGCAGATCCTTCCGTTCAATTCGGATTGCAGTTCACGTCAATTATGCCTGGGGCCAATGAAGAAATTACCTCGGCCGATGACCACGTCGATGATGCCACGAACAGACCGGACGATGCAGGCAACGACGAAACCAAGCCTGTTGAGAAACAAGGTGAAGTCATTGCCCTTGATGCCTTTCGCAAGAAATGACATAAAATAAAGTACCTATATATATCTGACCTCTTGTTTAATCGAGAATTTGCCTGATGCCCGAATTTCACTATCAAGAAATGTTCGCCACTGGCGAAGATACCACACCTTATCGCAAACTGAGCAGCGCGCATGTCTCGACCATAACTGTCGACGGACAGGAAGTTCTGAAAGTTGAGCCCGAAGCTCTTTCACTGCTGACAGCCGAGGCCATGCGCGACATGGCCCATCTATTGCGGCCTAAGCATCTTCAGCAACTTGCCAGTATCTTGAAGGATGACGAGGCCTCGGAGAATGATAAATTTGTGGCGACACAATTGTTGAAAAACGCGAATATTGCCGCGGGCATGGTCCTACCCGGCTGCCAAGATACGGGCAATGCGATCATTATGGGGAAAAAAGGACAGTTTGTTTGGACCGATGGGACTGATAAAGAACAATTGTCCCACGGTGTTTACAAAACCTATACTGAAACTAACTTACGTTATTCCATGCTCGCCCCACTGAGCATGTTTGATGAAAAAAATACTGGGACAAATCTTCCGGCGCAAATCGATTTATACGCGACAAATGGCGCTGAATACGAATTTTTATTCATCGCTAAAGGCGGTGGGTCGGCCAATAAGTCTTTCTTGCATCAAGCGGTTCCTAGTGTGCTAACTCCCGATAGGCTGGTGCCATTCATCCAAGAAAAAATGACCGAACTTGGAACAGCTGCCTGCCCACCCTACCATCTTGCCGTCGTCATCGGTGGAACCTCTGCGGAGGATACCATGAAGACGGTCAAACTAGCCTCAACGAAATACTATGATGAGCTGCCAACGACAGGTAATGAATATGGTCGCGCCTTTCGCGATGTGGAAATGGAGCAGGAAATCCTCAAAGTCGCACAAGGCATCGGTATTGGCGCTCAATTTGGAGGTAAATATTTTTGCCACGATGTTCGGGTTGTCAGGATGCCTCGCCATGGTGCAAGTGTTCCCCTGGGGATCGGTGTATCCTGTTCAGCAGACCGACAAGTCAAAGGTAAAATAACCAAGGACGGCATCTTTCTGGAGCAACTCGAGACCAATCCAGCCCAGTATTTACCTGAGATCTCGAATGAAGAACTAGAAGACCATGTGGTTAAAGTCGACTTGAACCAGCCGATGAAAGAAATCCTGGCGACTCTATCACAATATCCAATCAAAACTCGGCTGAGCTTAAGTGGCACGATTATTGTGGCCCGTGATATGGCCCATCGTAAATTGCGTGAACTGCTTGAAAATGGAGAAGGTCTTCCACAATACTTCAAAGATCACATTATCTACTATGCCGGCCCGGCAAAAACACCGAAGGGATATGCATCAGGTTCTTTTGGACCGACAACCGCGGGCCGTATGGATGGCTATGTAGATCAGTTTATGGCAGAAGGCGGCAGTATGGTTATGTTGGCGAAAGGTAACCGGAGCAAAGCCGTCGTCGACGCCTGCAAAAAACATGGCGGATTCTATTTGGGATCCATCGGTGGCCCAGCAGCCATTTTGGCACAGGATAACATCAAGAAAGTTGAAGTTCAGGAGTTTGAAGACTTCGGCATGGAAGCCATTTGGCGCATTGACGTTGTTGATTTCCCAGCCTTCATTGTCATGGACGATAAAGGAAACGACTTTTTTGCAGCAAAACGGCCAAAATTTTGACAGATGAGAAGGGCCAATGCCCGGCACCATTATAAAGCACTCAGTCCGCATAGCGGGCCATCAAACGAGCATCTCACTTGAACATAAATTCTGGGATATCCTTCAGGAAATCGCCCTGCGCCAGAATATCAGCATGAATAAGCTGATCACGAATATTGATGCAACCAGATCGGGAAATATGAGCAGTACCATACGGCTGTTTGTTCTTGAGGATTTGGAGCACCGACTTTTATCGAATCCTGATTGACTCGAAATTTTTTGTAGGAATACTCTACCCAAGCACTATATTAAGATATATCTAGAAAGCTTAATTCTTGTGAGGCTGCAAGCACTATGGGCGATGTCGTCAATCTAAATCAATTCCGAAAAAAACAGGAACGAAAAGCAGCTAAAGCTAAAGCAAGCTACAACCGCCGGGCTCATGGCCGGACGAAGGCGGAACGCATATCAGACGAAAAACAGTATCGTCAGAATACCAAAGAGCTTAATAACAAGAAACTGGAAAACAAGCCAAAAACTGACGACAATACGAATGCTGAAAATTAGGCATTTCTTCACTTTTTTTTCTTAAAAATAGACAAATATTGTCACGAAGCTGACTCAACGTTCGTCTACAAAGTGGTTATTGCAAAGCAAATTCAATAACTCGCGGGGATTTTTATGAATAACGAACCAGATCAAAAAGAGCCTGCATTGCGGGAAATTCTGGAAGACCCAATCATTCATGCTGTCCTCAAACGAGATGGGCTGACAGTTGAGGATGTAAAAAAAGTCGTTCATTCTTATCAGAAAACTGCCAAAAAAACTTCGAATTAGGCTCGACTGAAACCAATATCAGCGTGACGAATTTACATCTAAAGCCATCTTTTATTGTGCAATAATGTCCTGTCGCGGTATGATCATTAATTAAATTCGATCGTCGCTACAACCAAAAGACAGGGCATCATGACAGCAGCAACTAAATATAAGAAAAAATCTGCAACAATCCGTGGCATGAAAATGGCCTATATCGAAGAAGGCGAAGGCGACCCGATTGTTTTCTTGCATGGCAATCCAACGTCTTCGTATTTGTGGCGAAATATCATGCCTCATTTGGAAGGTAAAGGCCGGCTAATTGCCCCGGATCTTATCGGAATGGGTGATTCCGAAAAACTTCAAGACAGCGGTCCGGATAGCTATACTTTCATAGAACATCGGAATTTTTTGCATGAGTTACTGGCTTATTTGGAAGTCGAACAGAACGTGACTTTAGTTATACATGATTGGGGTTCCGCACTCGGTTTCGATTGGGCAAATCAAAATCAAAGCGCCATGAAGGGCATTGCCTATATGGAGGGTATTGTCCGCTCTGTCCCCAGCTGGGATAATTGGCCAGAAGCCGCCCGCAATATTTTTCAAGGATTCCGTAGCCCTGCAGGAGAAGAGCTGGTTCTTGAAAAAAACATTTTTGTTGAACGGGTTTTGCCAAGCTCTATTATCCGAAAATTAGATGATGCTGAACAGCGGGAGTATACGCGGCCGTTCCGCAATGCCGGGGAAGACCGCAGGCCTACATTGACCTGGCCACGTCAAATACCAATAGCTGGCGAGCCAGAAGAAGTTGTTGAGATCGTCGACAACTACTCCGAATGGCTCAGTCAGACGGAACTCCCAAAGCTGTTCATCAATGCAGATCCCGGGTCTATTTTAGTCGGGCCTCAACGAGAATTCTGCCGCAGCTGGCCTAATCAAACTGAAGTAACTGTCAAAGGCCTACATTTCATTCAGGAAGACAGTCCCGACGAAATTGGTCAGGCAATTGCCGATTTCGTGACGAAGATCTAACCCAGGGAATATTGGCTAATCATGGCGTCTCCGACCAAAAAAATAAAACTTAATCCACTCCAAAGTAAAACTTTAGTATTGCTTCAAATTCTGGCTCGGGATGCGGACAGTTCCGCAGCCATAGCTGAATCGAATGATATTCGTGTCACTCGTTTACCACATGGTCATGGCAACCATATGCATGTCGGACAATATGTGGTGGCAGCTAAAGATGCCAGCGGCCTCGACAATCCAGCAGTGTGGACGGCTTTGTCACGCAAAGGGTTTGTTCGCGAAAATTGGCAAACAGAAATTATAATTACAGCGGCAGGGCTTGCCTTTTCCACTGGCCTTGAAAGTAAGTTTGTATCAACATCTGATCATTAACTCACATTCAGCAGGAATCATTTCCGATGAAATCTGAACAGGATCGAAAGCTCACAACCATTTTATGCGCCGATGTTGTTGGCTACAGTCGACTTATGAGCGAAGATGAAGAAAAGACGCTAGATCGACTGAAGCTAACACGAGAGATTTTCAAACGATATATTAACGAGTATTCAGGGCGCATCGTTAATATGACCGGAGACGGTTTGGTCGCTGACTTTTCAAGCGCTGTTAAAGCCATGCAATGCGCCATCGAAATTCAAAATAAATTGAACAAGGACAACACAAATCTTCCGAAAACCGACCAAATGCCCTACAGAATTGGGCTTAATTTAGGCGACGTCATTATTGAAGGTGACGATATTTTTGGCGAGGGTGTTAATGTAGCGGCTCGACTAGAAGCGATGGCGCCAGTCGGCGGGATCTGCATTTCTGGTCCGCTTTTTGATCAAGTTAAGAACAAGTTTCCCATGACATTCGACTTTCTGGGGAATAAGACCGTAAAGAATATTGCCGATCCCGTAGCCGTCTACTCACTTTCCCTCAATGAATCTGCCGACAATCAAGCATCCATATCTACTGAGGCACAACCCGAAAACGTCAGTCCAGCCACTGATCATGATGAGGACACGAGACTTCGTAAGATGGTCAAGAAACAAGCAGCTTTCTACAGGCTTGCCTTGATTTACGGTAGCATAACGGTATTTTTGTTCGTTATAAATGCAGCCACCTCAAGCGGTTACTGGTGGTTTTTCTGGGCCGCTGGGCCAATGGCACTGGTTCTTGCCATACGCGCAATATCCGTCTTCGGCAAAGGTCCCGTCGGAGAAGATTGGGAAGAACGCAAATTTTCCGAACTTAAAGAAAAGAACCGCAAGGGCTTATCCTAGGATTCGTCAACTGTAATTTTGTTAGCGATATCATCCAGCACCTGATTATCGGGATTTAGATGATTGCTGAAGAAGACGATCGGCGTGTCCGCAGCTGTAAATGTTAATGCTGCCTGCCCGCCGATCTCACTCAGATCCCAAGCATCGCCTTGCCCGCGGTTTTCTGTCAGGATTCCTAATACATCAAAAAGCTGATCAAGATCCACTGTATCTTCACCGGTGTCAAAATCTGAAATCGTAATCTCAAAGCCTGGGTCCGAGGGATCGTTCAAATAGTTTCCGGTAATCGCAAATACGTCTTCGCCAGAACCGCCCTCAAGGAAATCATTACCCCCATTTCCCTGCAAGGTGTCATTCCCACCATTTCCGATTATCAAGTCATCCGCCGCGCTTCCGATCAACAGCTCGGCACCACCACTTCCCTCAAAGACTTCATTAACAAAATTCACGGAAAGAACAGCACTACTTGTGTCGCCATCCCCGTCAGTCAAGAAATATTCAAAACTATCGTCACTGCCAGGATCAACTGATTGCGGCGCCGTATAAGTATAATTACCGGCCATATCGATGGAAAGGGTTCCGCCCAAATCTGTTTCAATTACTAGTGGGTCGGTATTTTGCGGGATGTCATAATTCACGGCATTGTAAGTCAAACTCGTCAGCGTTCCACCGTCAGCCCCCAAAAGGTCAACAACACCAGAATTAACAACATTATCAGATTCTACAACTGGAATTGTATCGACGAGAACAGTTCCAAGATCGTTTGGGTCTATCAATACAATGGGCTCTTCACCAGCGTTTTCAACTTTGGCCAATTCGACTGTGTCCGTACCCGAGCCAATACCGACCGCTACAACTTCAATATTGTTGTTTGCCACAAACGTCTGCCAATCATTACCGCCTGAAGTTGGCACGCCTTGTCCATTATTTGGGGCGCCGTCGGAAATAAAATAAGCGATATGATTTGAATCATTCAAATCTGAATCAGCCAAATGCTCATTCAAAATGCCTTGCGCCCCAGTTTCATTATCCGCGACTGCAGCAGCATAACTTGTGCCACCCCCGGGAACTAAATTGGCTGTATCATTAATAAAAGCTTGAGCATCAGAAATTGATGTACCTTCAAAAACAATACTTGCCGCGCTGGCAAATCCAATAATCGTAATATTAACACCGCGCGATACGTCTTCGTATTCACCGAGTAAGTTACTCACTGATTGCTTCAACACGTCCATGCGCGTGCCGCTTCCACCGCTAACGGATTGCCCCATGGAGCCGGATGTATCCAGGACAAACACGAGATTATAGGCCGGCAATTGAGGGGCCTCAAGAACCACCTCATCTGGACTTGCCAACGGAACATCATCTACAATTGTCGCACTAAAGGATCCCGAAGCGCTGGTACCATCATTATCTTCCGCATTGAAACCAAAGGAGAATAATTGGCTGTCTTCACCATTGCTGCCGTGGTCAATAACATCCAACAAGGTCATCGAATATCCGTAGTTATCTCCATCGCCACTCGGCGCAAAATCAAGCGTGAAAACATTTCGCGGCGCTCCATCTTCTGGAACAGTCGCCGCCGTCACGCGTTGCGTTACGCCGTCAGCCAATGTCGTCAAATCATATTCCACATCATCGCCACGAGAGGTTATGATTGGCAGATTATCGATGGTTAGAGTGACCGAACCTGCGCCATCTAATCCCAGATCGATATCGACGACTCCAGTGGCTGTTGAGGGCTCAGGCGTGAGATCCGATCCACCTGGCAAATCGTCTTCATCCAACACAACGTTCTCTGCCGTGCCTATAACAGGAGCGCTATCACTTACTTCAATACGAAGGACGCTGGAAACCGCCGTTCCAATTTCATCAAATGCTGTAAAAGCGAGATCAAAATCAACAAGAGGTACAGCATTGCCGAAGCTATCCACATGATCAAGAGGTCCATCGAGGGTCATGTCATATGTTCCCTCTTCAGACAGCACAATCGTAAATATTGTTGCACCGCCGGCTGTACCGATAACTGTATCTGTGCCAAGTCCTGTAAGGACAACCGGTGACCCGCCTGAAGATACTTCTGATGCCGCAAAATCAGTTTGCTGGTCATCAAAAACTACAGCGCTCAGCGTCCCTTCAACGACACCGAGAGATCCATTTTCAACATTGCCATCTGTATCAGCTTCGTCAAGATCCGCAACGTCAGGGTTTTCTATTGTTATCGCCGGCTCATCATCAATAATATCAATGGAAAGCACATCTGCGTCACCGTCCGTGACCACATTGTCGGACGCTCCCACTATTGAAATAGTTAAAGATTCTGTTCCTTCAAAAATATCATCATCCAAAAGCGGTATATTGACGCTGACTGTTGATCCGGCGGGAAGACCGGCCTCTCCCCCATCGAAAGTAACCGTTTTGATAGCATCTGCACTATAGTCACTGCCATCAGAGGC
This sequence comes from Sneathiella sp., assembly GCF_036960985.1. Taxonomy (NCBI): domain Bacteria; kingdom Pseudomonadati; phylum Pseudomonadota; class Alphaproteobacteria; order Sneathiellales; family Sneathiellaceae; genus Sneathiella; species Sneathiella sp. The sequence continues at coordinate 49,351 of NZ_JBALWD010000010.1, forward strand.
TGAACCCGAAATTATATAGTCAATATCCAGTGTTGCACCGGCACCAAGGGCCTTGTCCAATATTAGCTCAAAGGAAAGAATACCGGCCCCTTCTCCTACTTCGCCACCACTGATCGGGACACCATCCAAAGCCGCTCCGGTGATCCGGACGACACCAATATCATCATCTACAATAACAACGACTGTTTCCTTAAAGGCAAAATTGATATTTGCATTGTCCGCGCCGATAAGCTCGATAACGAAAAATTCAAGATTTTCGATTACGTCGTCATCTGAGACTGTCACCGTAAAGCTTGTAGAAGTCTGCCCCACGGGAATGATCGCTGTCCCGTCACCATCAACAACAAAATCATCTGCCGACGCTGTACCCGGACGGACATCATAAGTAATAGTCACTGGAAGGTTGGAAGGCTCGTCCAGGCCTATAACAACTTCGTAAGAGATGATATTCCCTGTCACCGGATCTCTGATGGTATTGACTGAAACTTTCGCGTCAGGCCCGTCACTTACGCCGCCCTCGATGGCTTCGATATCTTGCAGGCTCAATATGGTATTGCCGAGAAGCGGTGCAGATTCCAAAAGACCACTTGAACCCAAACCATCTGAAATAGCCAGCGCCGCAAATTGTTGAAAGTCAGCGCCGCCGCCTGAACTGTTAGATCGATTTCCGCCTTCTGGCTCTATCCGGGTCGGATCAAATTTGTTCTCTTCGTCAAACCAGTTCGGATTAACGAGCTGTAGCGCATCGCCATAAATCGTATAAAGCTGATCCGCCGTTAGAACAACTGGGCTTCCTGGGGCGCTGGAAAAACTCGTTACAGCGACTGATTGGTTTGCTATATTTAGGAGTTGAGAACCACCTTCATTGGCAAAAACAATGGCGCCGGTAAATAAGGTAAAGACTGATTCTTCGCCGATACTTTTGATATGTCCGGACCAACTGGTGCCGCGGATACCAATTGTTCCGACGGGAGTGTTAACGCTCACATTTTCCGGATCGTCCTTGGCTATCTGGCCACTGACCAAGGAAAACACACCTTGCAACAAAGAAACACCAAATGTGCTATCACCGCCCGAAGGATTGTAAATCATTTCATCAAGGACAGCCCGGCCATTCTCGCCCATTGAAAATTGTGTGTCGTCTGCAAAAACGATGGCAAAGGAACCATCCGAGCCGGTTTCCAATACATCTCCCTGAAACACTGCTGCCCCCGGTACCAGCTCATCTATAGTGCCGTCGATATGTTTTGCTGTTACCGTCCCGTTTAGTTCAGTAACCTCACCGATAGGCCCGTTTGCATCAGATTGCGAAGACGAAGATTGTGCTAGCGGTCCCGGACCTGCAAGCTTGCTAACGACGTCTGAGGTAATCTTTGCCCCCCCTTCTGTCAAAAGGTCTGCACCGGGAAAAGACGCGAAATATCCGTTGATCGTAATATAGTCGCCATTTTCAGAGGACAGTTTAAGATCGACACCGTCACGGGAAAATTCTGCCGTTAGCGGGGCAATTTCCGAACCCAGTCGAAGATTTCCTGTGTCGGGTGCGTCATATTCTGCAAGCTGTTTTCCAGACAGAATTTTGTAATTAATATTGTCCACAATCAAATTCCTACAAATTTGCCCCACACGCGCAAATTGGTCTCGTTGCAAAAAATCCACGCTATACGCGCGGCGCGGCGGTGTCTCTCAAAGATAAAATTTCTTTTGATTACAATAAAATAGCAAGTACAAGAGACTAGTAATAATAAATACTATAACATGAATATTCGATATACGCCACATTTTGGACAAATTTTATGAAAGTTTTTCTACTTTATAGTTAATTGTGGCAAAGTATCAGTTGAGGCAATAAGTAGTATATATCAATTGAGATCAAATATTTATGGCAAGTGAAGCGACCACTCAAGTATTCGACGTTATAACCCGGCCTGCCAAATGGTTGTTTTTTGCGGGAAGTGGTCGTTTTTCAGCGATTTTAGTTTTGTTAGCTGCGTTGCTTCTTCAAATATATGATCCGCCTTTTCTCTCAAATTTCCGCGATCGCGTGTTTGACTACTATCAGCAATCGTTGCCGCGAATAGCAACAGAACCACGTCCTGTCGTGGTTATCGATATTGATGAGAATAGCTTGTTAAATCTGGGTCAATGGCCCTGGCCGCGATCGTATCTGGCGCAGCTTGTGACGAACGCTACTCAAAAGGGGGCCGCGGTTATAGGTTTCGATATTTTATTTGCGGAGGCAGATAGATTATCACCCGACAAAGTATCTCAGAGTATTCCGGGCCTTTCCGACGAGTTAAAAGCGCAGCTTGCAACACTTCCTTCCTTTGATCACATCTTCGCCACCGAAATAGCGGCCAGTCGTGTTGTATTAGGTATTTCAGTAAGCCCTGAAATCGATGGCGCAAATAATTACGGTATGGACCGCGTTCCGTCTTTTGCTGCTTTGGGTAAAGATCCCAAGCCATTCTTGAAAACCTTTCCTGCATTGATAGGAAATATTGAAATACTGGATAAAGCCGCAGCCGGTCGCGGCATGGTTAGTCTCGATCAGGATTTCGATGGCATCGTCCGCAGGGTACCTCTGGCCAACAAAGTCGGCGATAAAATCATCCCAACCCTGGCACTTGATATGTTGCGGGTGGCAACTGGTCGAAATGTAGTCATTCAGACCAATGATAACGGCATTGTTGGATTTAAAATTGCCGGGACACTGGTGCCGACAGATACGAAAGGTCGTATCTGGATTAAGTATTCGGAATTTGATCCGGAGCAGTACATTTCTGCGTTAGATGTCATCAATGATACAGTCGACCCGGCGCGACTTGCCGGAAAAATGGTCCTTGTTGGGACATCGGCTACTGGCTTGAAGGACCTTCGGGCTTCGCCGCTCACATCGAACCTGCCTGGTGTAGAAATGCATTTGCAGTTGCTCGAAAATATATGGACTCAATCCTATATGTTTCGCCCCGAATATGTAGCGCTTTTCGAGTGGATCGGAACGTTATTGACCGGACTAACGTTAATTATTCTCGTCCCACTTGCCGGCGCCCGAATGACATTGGGCTTGCTCCTACTCGTGGGTACAATCGCTGTGTCTTCCTCGGCCTATTTCTTTATCTATCACTCTGTTTTAATTGATGTCACTTACACGCTTTTTGCTTCCACGTTGATATATATAACGCTTGTTTACGCCACTTATCTTAGTACAGAGCAGGAACGCACACGAATTAGGACGGCATTCGCTCTCTATCTTTCCCCGGAACTCGTCAATCGCCTATCTGCCTCGCCGGAAAGTCTCGTACTGGGGGGAGAAGAAAAGGAAATGACCTTCCTATTTTGCGATATTCGAGGTTTTACTCTCATATCCGAAAGCTATAAAAACGACCCGCAAGGCCTCACGCATTTAATCAATCGATTTCTAACGCCAATGACAGGCGAAATTCTTGATCGCAATGGAACAATTGATAAGTATATGGGCGATTCCATTATGGCCTTTTGGAACGCCCCCATCGATAACCCAATGCATCCAAAAGATGCCGCTGATACGGCTTTGCAGATGATCCCACAGCTGAGCAAACTCAACGCTGAACTTAAAATTGAAGCTGTCGCAGAAGATCGCATATTTAAGCCCTTACGAGTTGGCATCGGTTTGAATACCGGCTCCTGCATTGTTGGCAACCTGGGATCGGAACAACGGTTTGACTACTCCGTATTGGGCGACCCAGTTAATCTGGCGTCCAGGCTTGAAGGGCAAACCAAGGATTACGGTTTCAGCATAATTATCGGCGAAAATACCGCTCAAAGTCTCGGGGGTTACGCAATGATAGAGCTTGATTTGATTGCCGTTAAAGGCAAACAGGACGCCGTGAGAATATTTGGCTTACTTGGTGATCAAGAGCATTGTGATAACCAGAAATTTGCTGACGCCAAGAAACTTATAGATGAGTTTCTTGGGCTCTATCGCACCCGACAATGGGTTGAAGCCCTAGAATTAACAAAAGCTATGCAAGAATCCAATCCGAGGCTCAGTACATTCGCTGAAATGTATAAAACGCGTATAGACGAGTTCATATTATCCCCGCCCCCCGCAGATTGGGATGGCGTTTATCGAGCGACGAAAAAATAGAAAAATTAAAACCCATTCCCAGCATTCATCGCTCCAAGCCGCGCAGTAATCTGACGAAACCCTTCAACAGTATCTTCGACGATATCAGCTGCTGATTTCTGTTCGAATACAAGACTTGCTGATTGGCCAGCCAAGCCGACACTCGCTTCCATATCTCCACCGAAGTATAAATCCTGAATGCGTGCAAATGTATCTTTTGGCATCAACCCGTCTTCATGAATGGAAAGAGTTCGTGCCGTTTTTAAAGCACGAATGCAAGGCGTTCATTTTTTTTGTTTAGAACATAGGTTCCAGTGTCTTCCGCATCGATAATCGCATTTTTATAATTCACGTGAACCGGGCTTTCTTTAGCTGACACAAATCTTGTCCCCATTTGCACAGCTTCAGCGCCAACCGCAAATACAGCTGCCATGCCCCGACCATCGACAATTCCGCCTGCCGCAACCATGGGGACATCGACTTTGTCACGTATGGCTTGCAATAAGACTAATGTGGAAACTTCTTCTGGGTTTTTAAATCCGCCCTCTTCAGACCCTTCGACGATTAGACCATCAACTCCAGCCTCTACAGCCTCTACAGCCTTCAATGCCGCCTTAACTGTTGGTACCGCATGATAAACAATGATGTCGTGAGCTTTTAGAATTTCGATTAATTTAGCTGGGTTTCCGGCAGATGTGGTTACGAACTTTACGCCACATTCCGCGACAAACTTGATCATGCTTTCGTCACGGAGAAACAATAGTGGCAGGTTTATGCCGAATGGAGCGTCCGTTAGCTCCTTCATATTTTTTATTTCTCGAATGCAGTTCTCAGTTTCACCGAAAGATGTTTCAATAACCCCTAATCCACCCGCATTGCAAACAGCTGAAGCCAATGGTGAACTTGCGATCAGCCCATAGGCGCCTGAATTATCGGGTATTTTGCGCCAGTATGTGCAAGTACGCGGTTCATTTATTACCCCTAAATTCGAGTAGGCTTTAGTCGAATGAGAGTCCCACAACTTCTGCCAAATCTTTCAGGGCTTGATCTTCACTGACAACTTTAATGGTTTTCATTCCCAGAACCGAAGCTGGCTTCAAATTTATGCCCAAATCGTCAAGATAGACAACTTCTTCGGCGGCAACACCCATTTCAGAACAAGCAAATTCATAAATTCTCGGATCAGGTTTGCGCAGCCCTATCTTGCTTGATTCAATAACTTGATTGAACAATGCCATCACTTCCCTAACCTCAGCTTGCGCCATTGCGTCGCGGGTCATTCCGGGTCCTTTTCCAGCGGCTACATTATTGGTAAGGCACGTACAATTGAATTTTTCACGACACGCCTTCAAAGCTTGAACCATACGAGGACGAACATTTCCGGCTAATAATTTGATTATTTCAATTCCCGCAATCGAATGCCCTAGCGCTTCACTCTCTTGTTCGAATAATTTGTCGAATTCGTCCATTGTCACATCACTGCGCTCAAACTTCGCCCAGGCGTTCGTATCCGGGTTCGTCGAATTAATTTGACGGACAAAATTTTCCGGCAACCCTCTTTCTTTCTCAAATCGAGCAAAAGAATCGAATGGACTCGTCGTTAGAACCCCTCCGAAATCCCAGAGAACAGCTTTAATCATGTTGGAATGAGCCTTTTCTGTCTGCGTGCAAATCTCCCGAAATCATACGGTGAAATGCTGTTATTCTTGATTTTGTCGGATAGTGACAGCGGTGAAATGCCTTGTCAAACATGATCACGCTTTGAAATACGAATAAAATTCATTACGTTAAGATTTATCGTATAAAGTCGTACAATTGTAATAACGGGAGTATCCGTATGAAAGTCGCCGTTCTGTCTGTATTTTGTTTCTTCGTTTTTGCACCGGGAGCAATGGCATATGATTCTGATGATATTAAAAAGCTGAAGGAGACAGGAAGTTGTGCAGGCTGTGATTTACGGGCCGCAAAGCTGCAATCCGAAAATTTCACGGATGCTTACTTAAAAGGCGTTAATTTACGCGATACAATTCTTAAGGAAGTCATTCTCGAAAACGCCAATTTGACCAACGCCGATTTACGCCGCGCTGATTTAGAAAAGTCAAATTTGGTAAATGCGGATCTTGAAAGCGCTATAGTTCAGGGTGCAGATCTTGAGAAAGCCAATATGAAAGGTGCAAACCTCAAACAAACCGATCTTAGAAGTGCCGATTTCGAAAGTGCGAACATCGAAGGCGGTAAGTTTCAAAAAGCAGATATTCGTAAAGCCAATTTTAAAAGAGCATTTTTGAAGGCAGCAAATTTTAGCGATGCCAACCTTACAGAGGCAAACTTTAAACGCGCCGACATGACCGATGTAACCATGACGAATTCGGAGTTGCGGGATGCCAATTTTTCCCGAGCGAATCTAACAAATGCGCGCCTACAAGAGGCCGATTTACGCCGTGCAAATTTTCACAGGGCTATTCTAATCAACGCTAACCTGGCAGGCTCGGAGCTTGAAGATGCAACATTCTGGGGGGCGAATTTGTCTGGTGCAAACTTTGACGATGTTGAGGGCTTGGAACAAGAACAGTTGGATCCTGCTTGCGGCGACGCTAAAACCGTTTTACCAAATGACTTACTTGTCAAAATGTGCCCGTAAATAAGACATTTAGTGTGTAGAGCAATATTCTCAAAGTTGATAAATAAGATCGGGTAACTTACCCAAATCTGTAATCTCGTGGAACTTTGGGTCCGTTACAGGTGCGGCGGCATGCTCCAGCGCCCATGTTAAATCATGGGGTACGTGCACACCCCAGCTTCCCGCAGCAAGAGCCGGAATAACATCAGATTTCAGAGAATTTCCGACCATCATGCAGTTATGCGGTACGTTCGAATGCTGCCGAAAGATACGACGGTATACCTCTGGTTTCTTTTCACTGACGATTTCAACAGTTTCAAACAGTTCTCCCAATCCAGATTGAGCAAGCTTTCTTTCCTGATCAAACAAATCGCCCTTGGTAATCATAACTAACTGAAAACTGGAGGATAACTCGTTCAGTGTTTCCGTGACATAAGGCAATGTTTCTATTGGATGGCGCAACATATCACGCCCTGTGCGCAAAATATCGTGAAGTACTGTTGCCGGCACTTTGTCTTGAGTGACTTCGATGGCCGTTTCGATCATCGACAATGTGAACCCTTTAACGCCGTAGCCGTAGAATTCGAGATTCCGACGCTCCGCGGCCAGAAGCCGTTCAGTAATGTGATCTCCAGCAGCATAATCCTTCAGAAAATCCGTAAATTTTTCTTCCGTCATTCGAAAGAACGTTTCATTCTGCCATAGGGTATCGTCCGCATCGAACGCGATAACAGACAGCGATGAAGTGCGGGCCATGTTGTCCCCCCATAAAATGGTAAGCTGTGATTCTACTCGGCCGCCTGATCTGGGATGATCTTGCCGGGATTCATAATGTTGTCCGGATCCAACGCATGCTTCAATGTCGCCATGACATCAACTGCCTCGCCATGCTCCCGGTACATATATTTCTTCTTGCCAAGCCCAATGCCATGCTCACCAGTACAGGTTCCGTCCATCGCCAAAGCCCGATCAATCAACCGCCCATTCAGACGTTCCGCTTCGGCCAGCTCTTCGGGGATTTCCTTCTTGATAACGAATGACAAATGAAAATTACCATCGCCTACATGACCGACTAACGGTGCTATGAGGAAACTGCCTTCAAGGTCTTTCTTGGTTTCAAGAATACAATCCGCCAAACGAGAAATGGGAACACAGACATCTGTCGCCCAAATTTGCGCCCCATTTCGCAATGCGATTGCAGCATACGCTGCGTCATGTCTGGCTTGCCAGAGTTTCGTGCGTTCTTCAACCTGTGTCGTCCACGCAAACCCTTGGGCTCCAAACTCTGAACATATATCGCTCACTTGCTCTGCCTGTTCTTTCACATAAGCTTCACTCCCGTGAAATTCCAGAAACAGCGTCGGTTTTACCGCCAGATCAAGGTTGGAATATCGATTGATGGCGTCGACCTGCACCTCGTCCAGCAACTCTATTCGGGCCACTGGAATACCAGTCTGGATCGTCAGGATCACGGCTTGGATAGCTCCTTCGATATCCGGAAAACACACTGTCGCAGCCGAAATCGCTTCTGGAATCCCATACAGCTTCAACGTGACTTCTGTTATAATTCCCAATGTACCTTCCGCGCCAATATAGAGTTTTGTCAAATCGTACCCAGCTGCGCTTTTTTTAGATCGGTGGCCAGTTGAGATGATCCGACCATCCGGCAAGACAACTGTCATACAAAGAATATTTTCTCGCATGGTGCCATAGCGGACGGCATTTGTACCCGATGCGCGGGTCGAAGCCATGCCGCCAATAGATGCGTCTGCACCAGGATCAATAGGGAAAAATAAGCCTGTATCACGTAAATATTCATTCAATTGTTTGCGGCGCACTCCCGGTTGAACCGTGCAATCTAGATCTTCCGGGCTAACCCTTAGAATTTCATTCATCTCATTTAAATCGACGGAAATCCCACCATGCACAGCGTTCACGTGACCTTCCAATGATGTGCCTGCACCAAAGGGAATGATGGGCACTTTGTGGAGCGCACATACTTTAACGATTTCAGATACTTCTTCCGTGCTTCGCGCAAAACAAACAGCATCCGGCGCAGCTGGAAAATGCCAACTTTCATCATGCCCATGCTGTTCACGCACCGCTTCCGCCGTCGTGCAACGTTTTCCCAAAAGATCCGTAAGTTTCTCAATTACCTGATCCATTTCCGCATGCTGGCCGGCCATAAAATTTCCCTCTTAATCGTCATTCGCCGGGCTAGTCAGCCCGTTATAAAGACATTATCATATATTCTGACCGTAATTCAAAATAAGAAATCCGTCTGCTTTTCCAGAAAAAAGGTAATAACAATGACTGGCCCAGCCGTCCCTGCCATACACCAACAATCCGTTCTTACAGAATGGATTGATTATAATCGCCACATGAATGTTGCGTTTTATGTTTTAGTATTTGATCAATCTCTTGATGTTTTCCTTGATGAGATCGGTTTAACGCGAGAATATCGGGAAGGCGCAAATTGTACGGTTTATGTGCTGGAAACACATGTCACTTACCTTCAGGAAGTTCATGAAGGTGATCTCCTTGAGATGACTGTGAGGGTGATTGATTGTGACGAGAAACGTATGCATCTTTTTCTAGAAATGTATCATCGGGACAAAGGATATTTAGCCGCAACGTCCGAACAAATGATCATGCATCTAGATAAAACGGGCCCAAAAGCAGCCCCAATGCCTGCAACGATGCTCACGGCCCTCGAAGCAAATAAGGCGAGTTTCAAGGAAACTCCAAAACCTAAACAGTCTGGCAACGTCATTGGCATTCGGCGGAGGCAATAAAAAACGCCGGAGCTAAAGGCGGCGTTTTTCAGTTCGGTATTTTCAGAAAATATCAGGCGGCTTCTGCCTCTCTGGAACCGCCTAACTTGGCAATCAAATAGTCTACGTTATCACCGTCGAACTGATCTTCGAAATGCGTCAGGACACGCTCAATAACCTGATTGCGGTAACGTTCCCGATCTCCAGGAGCCCCGTCAAAGTCAAGCTCGTTGGCAACCTCCAAACCGACTTTCATAATTTCGTGCAAACCACCTGGAATATGTGATTTTTTGCATAACTGCTTTAGCCCCTCGCCGCCGGCATCATTGACAAGAATGTGAACATTAGCAACCGCAATATCCGAATATTTGGCCATCGCAGTTTCAAAGAAATCTACATCTCCAACGCAAAGAGCTCGTAATATAATTGTGGGGGTTAACCTGCCATTATCATAAAGTTGGTCGATCAAGCTTATTAAGTCTGCGTGACTTGCGCCATCCTTGATAAAACCGATCATGGTCTTCTCACGACTTTCCAATATGATATCGGTGGCCATGCCTGGGGACATTTCATGATGGCTGACGAGATGATCGCGAAGTTTATCGGATACCATCGATACCAAACGCTCCGTGACCGTAATCGGCAATTTACTCCGATGCACCATGGGCGCGTTTACTTTTTCACTGTCTCCAAACTGATCTAGAACTTTTTCAAAAGTATCTTCGGAAATTTCAGCGCCTTCATTACTCATAAGGGTAGCAACAACGTCTTCATTCCCGGTTTCTGCCAGTTTTTCGGAAACTGCTTCAGAGACTACGACGCGGCTGGCGACAGCCGTCTGATGCATATCTGATTGTGAAGAAATAATTTCAAATAAATCATCATCGGAAAGAGCTTCAGAGAAGCTGATCATCGGTGTGGCAACATCAGCAACATCGCTGGCAAGCGTTTTCGCAATATCGTTTGGTAAATCCGGAATAGCCTTCAGTGTTTCAGCCAATGTTTGGCGAACCAGCACTTCCGCATCATTCACAAGCAGCCGAAATATCTCTTCTGCTTCAAGACGCTCTGTGGGGTTAAACCCTCCATCTCCAAGGCCGCCCGCAATCTTTTCAACTGTTTCTGCACGTACTTCAGCGGAACGATCTGTTAGTAACCGTTCGACGTCCGCTGGACTTAAAGAACCCGAATTTGCCACTTTGGCTCCAATATTTGAATTAATCCCAAGTTCAAATATCGCCGATTAATCTTAATATTCCCTTAATCAAGTCGCCCTTCGACAACCTCTTTTATGGTACGGATCTGATCCTCAACCTTAATATTCAGGATGCTCGTGATTTCCAGGTCTTTGTCTTCATAAACATCTTCACCCGGTTTTTGGGCTTGCCATTCCAAAATGCGGGCATCTCGGGCAATAATCAGACGTTCAATCTGGGGCCTGAATATAATTATCATCGCAGTCAACCAGCGGTTTGCGGGCCAAGACGGTGTACTATGGTCGATTGCAAAACTATCCAACATAGCAATAACATCTTTTTTATCGTACCAGTTCTCCCCCGTCACCCAACGGTTCGTGGTAAAAAGCTGGGTAGGGAAGCCCGCGCTATCCATGGATACAGCTATAAGATGCGAAAGGATTTCATCCTCCGCTGTTGGCCATTCCGCAGAACCATCATACGGAACAGGTTTGACGTCTTTTTTCATGCCTTTCAGTCGTAAAAAAGTATGAAAATGGCCATGTTCATCTTCCCTGTGAGAATGGTAATAATACTGAGCATGGGTTTCGTCGTCGTAAATATCCCCTTCAGGATAATGATCCCATTCGTAAAAAGTTCCCTGTCCGCGCAAGATTTCACCGACGATATTTGAGCTGCCCTTTTTCAACACCCGATAACATTCAAGAATTTCGTCTGCCGCTGCGTTCATATTGTTGAGTCGGGCAGGCTTAAAATCGCGCAATACGGCCCGCAACTCGGGGGCATCCATCATCAGCGATGCGCTCATTTCTTCTTCAAGGTTAGTCATCTTGTTCATTTTACCCTCAATTATTCTTTTACCAAACGGAAACCAACCAAAATGTGCTTTATCGACGCTGGTCGTGTATGCCAAGCTGCCGTCCGACAAACACCACACCCTTTGTCATCCCAAGACCCACCTTTTACAATGTAGTGGTTGCTTGAAGCAGGTGTCGACGTCCATTCAAAAAGCTGCCCTGATGCATCGAGCATGCCGTAAAAGCTTACCCCACCAGGAAAACTTCCAACCGGCAGCGTGTCAAACGGACCCCTGTCGTGACTGTTTAACAATGTGGCATCAAAATCATTACCCCATGGAAATCGATTTCCTAAGGGACCTCGGGCAGCCTTCTCCCATTCCTCTACTGTTGGCAACCGCCAAATTTCATTGGTTTGATCGGAAAGCCACATGGCATAGGCGACGGCCGAAGAATGCGAAACCAAAACAACCGGATGATCGAGCCTACCAAGATCCGGCTTATTCTCTTGCCACTGGAATTTTTTTGTTCGTTCATATGGGTGAATAAGGCCATAAGATTGCCAGCGTCCCTTAGTCACGCTGGGCGCAACATGCCCTGTATCTCGTATAAATTCTGCGTACTGAGCGTTGGTTACGAGGTTCTTCATTATGGCAAAGGCCGGCAACACTATCTCTCGTAGCGGCTCCTCGTTCTCATACCAATTTTGATTTCGAGTCGCTGAATGACCATAAGCTACTTCATCCAATTGATATCCATATTCTTTTTCTTCCCGATCCGATCCAAATAAAAAGGGGCCGGCAGGCACAGGTACAACCACGGGGGCAACTTCTGCTTGGCTGACAGCAGGTACGTTTATCAGAATAACCACAATAAATAGCAATTTCAGTACGTTCAAAAAAAACTCCTTATGACGCTCAATATACTCATCAAAAAAGGAGACAACATATGATTTCACGAGATGGTGATAGATTGTGTCCTGTAAGGCTGCAATACCGCGACATAATGCCTCTGTTATCCCGTGTCATCTTATGCTATCCAATTTGCCAGCAGGATCCACCGATTCAAGTTAAATCTCTAGGAGAGAGTTATGAGTATGACAAAGATTGCGGCCCTTGGCCTTTCACTAGCTATTGCATTGTCTGCATCGACAGCATTTGCAGAAGGAGATGCGGCGAAAGGGGCAAAGGTTTTTAAAAAATGCAAGGCTTGTCACACCATCGAAAAAGGTGGGAAAAATAAAATTGGCCCAAATCTTTTTGGTGTTGTCGGTCGAAAATCTGCTGAGGTTGAAGGCTTTAAATACTCTAAAGCGATGAAAGCTACTGATTTGACTTGGGATGATTCAAATCTGGATCAATATCTAACCAAGCCGAAAGCTTTTATCAAAGGCAACAAGATGAGCTTTGCCGGTATTAAGAAAGAAAAACAGCGTCAGGATCTCATAGCTTATTTGAAAACTTTTCAGTAGGATCAATCTTATCCCGCAAAATTTCTTAGTTCAGTATTTCTTGAGATTTCGCCGCGACCACTTGGCCTAAAATCAAGTGATCTTCTGCTTCTAGATGAACACCATCTGCCGGACTGGATTGAATATGCTGTCCAGCATCTAAAAACGGGCTACCAAGCATGTCGGCAATCCGTTCCATCTCTCCTGCAAGCTTATTAGAACGTTCATGCCCGCCTTCTAAAACTCCGGAAAGGGTTGTTAGTTTTCCAATAGGAGGCGGAGCAATAAGCAGGGTTTTCGGAAGATCTCCAACCCAACCTCCAACCGGATTTTTTACCATGCTTAACAGGGCGCCCGCTCCGCAGGCAACATCAAACGCCGTTCCCGCAAAGCGAGGCTTCATGTCATTTGTGCCCAGCATTATAATGACAAGATCAAGAGGCATATGTGTTTCTAGACACGGAGCAAGATAAGTTTTGCCATTTCGATGCGCACCCATAATCGGATCGTCAAATACCGTCGTCCGGCCGTTGAGTCCCTCTTCAATCACTTTATAAGTGGCACCAAGTGCTGCTTGCATCACCCCGGGCCAGCGAACGTCAGGACCATAACGTTCATTAACACCAAATTGCGTAATTGGCCTGCAGCCCCAAGTGTTGGAATCGCCGTAACACAGAATATTCCGCATTCTCTGAATTCCTTCAGATTTCGCGAACAATCAACACGGAACATTTCGCATGACGGCTTACTCTGGCGGCATTCGGGCCGAGTAAGTAATCCTTCATGTCAGGTCGGTGCGTGCCAATGACGATCAAATCAGGTTTGATTTCGTCACTGACCCGCAATATTTCTTCGTATACTGAGCCAAGCCCGACAATATGCTGAACTGCGATTTCTGTCGGAATACTGGATTTCACGAAACTATGCAAAGCTTCCGTTGCTTTTTCGAGCATCTCTTTTTCATGATCTTTCGGAAAAAAAGAACCAACAATGCTCATACCAAAATTTGGCAAGACCGTCATCACATGCAGTGTCGAGCCGAATGCTTTCGCGTATTCGACCGCGACTTCCACTGACTTTTGCCGCTCATCGTCCAAATCCACTGCCAGCAAGATATGTTTGTACATTTATCGTCTCCCCTAATTACGCTGTTGCGGCAGATACAGCGCCAGCATCACGGCGGCGACGCTGCAGCAAAAAGATTCCTGCCAATGCCAAGAGTGCTGGGATATACATCAATTCCCTCGCTGGCTGGCTGACGGGCACGAGAACAGTAAGGATCTTTTGATCGAAATCCAAACCTGCGGCTTGTGCCGGGCTATCAAACACTGCATCATCAATCAGAACACTTCCGTCTTCAACGAGCAACTCAAGCCCGTAAGCCTCTAGCCTTTCCTGTCCAGTAGCTTCATCACCAATCGGCATGATGGCTGTGAAAACAAGTTCATCACCCACATCATTCTCCCCTTGGACAATCAAACGCAATTCAGATCCCGCAGGTGCTTTCTGAACAGCTTCAACAATCTGTACTGGGTCTGTTTCCGCATATGGAGGAGAAATCAAGTCCATCCAGAACCCTGGACGGAATAATGTAAAGGCGATGACAATCAACAGCGCTGATTCCCAAAATCGTGACTTGATGACAAAATACCCTTGTGTTCCCGCTGTAAACAACAATATGGCCACCGTCGCTATGACGAAAACAATGGCCCCTTGAACCGGCGTGACATTGATCAGCAGCAAGTCAGTGTTGAAAATGAACAGGAATGGCAAAATCGCCGTTCGCAACGAATAGAAGAAGGCGACAAAGCCCGTTCGTATGGGATCCCCTCCAGACACCGCCGCCGCGGCAAAGGACGCAAGTCCCACCGGTGGCGTCACGTCCGCCATAATGCCAAAATAAAACACGAAGAGATGAACCGCGATCAGTGGCACAATCAAGCCGTTCTGCTGTCCAAGGCTAACAATCACCGGGGCTAGAAGTGACGACACCACAATATAGTTTGCCGTTGTCGGTAGCCCCATGCCCAATATCAAACTCAAGATTGCCGTAAAAATCAGGATCAACATGATCTGACCCTGCGACAAAAATTCAACCAATTCCGCTAACACCAGGCCAACGCCCGTTTGGGATACCGTTCCAACGATAACACCGGCGGCAGCGGTCGCTATACCAATACCAATCATATTTCTGGCACCAGCAATCATCCCATCAATCAATTCATCAAAGCCCTGGCGAATACGTCCTGAAAGCGTTTCTTTACGGAACATTGAGAACAAATAGCGTTGCGTGAGCAATATAAAGATCATCAGTGCTACGGCCCAGAAAGCCGACAACTCTGGTGACAGTCGCTCAATCATTAGGCACCAGATAAGAACGCCAACTGGTAAAATGAAATGCAACCCAGCCATCACTGTTGGGCCTGGGTCAGGCAACGCAGTCACGGGTGCATTCGGATCATCCACGACCAAATCCGGATGCTTCGCACAGATGGAAATCAAAAATACATATATAACCAAAATTGCAGCAGCGGCAATCCAAGGTGTCAGAGCCTGACCAGCTACTTCACGTACGAGATCAATGGCAAAAAAGACACCAAAACTGACGATAACCATATTGCAGAGGATTAACGCTCCTTTGGACAAAATCTTTGCTTTTGTCCCTTCCTCTGCCTTGGCAACAGCGCCCTTAAAGACTCCGACTTGCAACAAAATCAGTACCAGAATGGCGACGAGTTTATTAAGCGAGCTGTCCAGTAAATGGAAAATCTCGGAAAGGTAATAAATTCCACCACCAAGTACAAGAATTGAAGCCAAAGTAATGCCGAATGACAGCAGTGCGAGTTTCGCCGGCTTAACCTCTCCGGCCCGCGGCAATCCCTGCATATTCATCTTCATGGCTTCAAGGTGAACAATATAAACTAGCGCAATGTAGGAAATGATTGCTGGTAGAAACGCATGCTTAACCACTTCGAAATAGCTGATATCCACATATTCAACCATCAGGAAGGCCGCGGCTCCCATAACCGGCGGCATGAT
This sequence comes from Sneathiella sp., assembly GCF_036960985.1. NCBI lineage: Bacteria > Pseudomonadati > Pseudomonadota > Alphaproteobacteria > Sneathiellales > Sneathiellaceae > Sneathiella > Sneathiella sp. The sequence goes on from NZ_JBALWD010000010.1 coordinate 65,335, forward strand.
CTGACCGTTTACAGATGACGCCACTTCAACAGCACCGGCCTTTTCAGAACTAAACCCAACACGCTTCATCATTGGGATTGTAAAGGTACCGGTGGTTACGACGTTAGCAATGGAAGAGCCTGAGATCAATCCGGTCATGCCTGATGCAACAACGGCAGCTTTTGCCGGGCCACCTTTCATATGTCCCATCAATGAGAAGGCAACTTTAATGAAGTAGTTGCCGGCTCCGGCTTTATCCAACAACGCGCCGAAGAGTACAAACAAAAAGACGAGACCCGTGGAGACGCCAAGTGCGATACCAAAGACGCCTTCTGAAGACAACCACTGGTGATCTGCGACGGCGCCAAAACTTGCGCCTTTCCAAGCTAATATACCGGGAGCATATGGTCCTAGGAACGTATAACCAAGAAAGACCATGGCGACGATCATCAAGGGAGGGCCGAGCGCCCGTCGGGTCGCTTCCATCAAGACCACCATGCCGACGCAGGCGACGAGGATATCCGTCATATTTGGGTTGCCTGGTCGATCTGAGAGACGAGAGCCCATTATTCGGTCTGCGATCGCCGTATCAAAAAACACCAAGTACATTGTTGTCGCAATGCCGAGAATACCAAGAATCCAGTCCGTGACCGGCACATGTCCACGTGGGGAATTCTTGAAGGCCGGATAGGCCAGAAATGCAAGCATCAAGGAAAAGGCCAGATGGATCGGACGGGCTTCCTTGCCCGAGAACACGCCCCAGCTCAACATATAAGGAATTGGAGAAGCAATCCACACTTGCCACAGCGACCAAACCAGGGCCAGCCCGGCAATTAAAAGAGCAACATTCCTGTTTTTTGGAGCTCGTCCCCCGACGTCACTTGACGCTACCAGGTCATCAAGTTCCTCATTGCTCAGTACTGTGCTTTTGTCTGCGTCACTCATTGAAAGTCTCCCCTCTTTCAATGCAGATATCCCGCGATGGGCACTCTACATATTAATTAATTTTTTTATAAAAAAATGGGCGGAAGTGTCTCTTCCGCCCAATCTGGTATCTTACATCCAGCCTTGTTCTTTATAGTAGCGGATGGCGCCTTCATGCAAAGGTGCAGATAGATTGTTAACGATCATCAATTTTGGATCGAGGTTTGCAAATGCAGGATGCATTTTACGGAACCGCTTAATGTCGTCGAAAACCGCTTTCACGATTTGATACACAATTTCTGGGTCCGTATTGGAAGAAGATACGAAAGTCGCACCGACACCAAATGTTTCTACATCGTCATCTGTACCTGTGTACATGCCACCTGGAATAGTTGCCATGGCATAGTAATCATTTTCAGACGCCAATTTCTTGATCACATCGTTATTAACATTGACAACAATCGCTTCACAGGAAGTCGTGGCTTCCTTAATGGAGCCATTTGGGTGACCGGCTGTAAACACAATAGCGTCAATTTTGTTATCGCAAAGGGCGGCTGCCTGCTCTGAAGACTTGAGTTCAGAAGCCAGAGCGAAATCGTCCATTTCCCAACCCATTTTCTCCATAACAACTTCCATGGTACCGCGCTGACCGGAACCTGGATTACCGACATTAACTCGCTTACCTTTTAAGTCTTCAAAGGTTTTAATACCGGAATCTTTACGCGCCACAACCGTGAACGGTTCTGGATGCACAGAGAACACAGCACGAAGTTCTTTAAACTCTCCGTCAGGGAACTGCTTTGGTGCGGTTCCGTTATACGCATGGTACTGCCAATCAGACTGGGCCACACCCATATCCAGATCGCCCGCGCGAATGCCGTTGATGTTTTTCGTAGAACCGCCTGTAGTATGTGTACACTTGATTTCATGGTCTTTTGTTCCACGATTCACAAGCTTACAAATTGCACCGCCAACTTGATAGTACACGCCAGTCTGACCGCCGGTACCAATCGTAATAAAGGTTTCTGCCGCCGCCGGAACAGCTGTCAAGCCAACCCCGCCGATCGCAGCAACCGCAACGGCTGTCGCTGTAAAAAACTTTCTCATCTCAAACTCCTTCACCTGTCAATATTGTTGCTAGTAACCTAAGTTCTCCCGTAGCAACGTTAATCCCGAGTGCCAGTCTGTATTCCTGACAAACGGTGTTTCCTTCAAATGCTTCAAACGAAGTATTGGAAGGAAAATTCTCACGCCAGATATTTTACAATACCGGCGCCCCACAAAACTTCGCTCGTATATCTGCAGCTCTCGCGATGGATCGGCCTATTGCCATCGCAACATCGCGAGCCTGACCTACCAAATCTGCGTTACATGTGGCCTGGCGACCATCTTTAAGTAACATGTTATTCTCAAACCCTACCCTTACATGGCCACCCATTGCAAGGGAACAGCTAATAGTAGTATGTTCGAGAGAGCCAAACGCGCAAACCGCCCATGCTGTTCCCTCAGGCGTTACCTCGATAAATGGTAATAAATCCATAGGATGAGACTTTTGCCCTTCTGTATACCGCCCCAACACAAACAACAAAAACGGGTATTTGTCAAGAATCACCTCATCTGCAATCAGTGCCTGACAGCGTCGTAAATCATCCGCCGAGTAAAGAATAAACTGTGGCATGATATTCAGGCTTTTCATTTCGGTAAAAAATTGCCGGGCTTTTTCTTCGCCGCCTGATGGCACCAGTTCCTTGATAGCGAGCGACACCGCTTCGGGCTGCAATTCAAGTACCATTTCCATTTGCTGGTCGGCAGAATAGATGCCTACTGCCTCGGTCGTCGCCTGAATGACAATATCGTCTCCCACCCGATCTCGAATTGCCGCTGTTGCATCCCGGTACCTCTTAACGTCCAACGTATGGCCATCCTGTTCATCGCGTACGTGCAGGTGAATCATTGCCGCTCCTTCACGTCGACACAAGTCTGCTTCTTTAGCCAGATCTGAAGGTGAAATCGGCAGTGCCGGATGGTCCTTTTTTGTTTTACGAGCACCGTTAGGTGCCACAGTAAGGATAACAGGGCTAGAAATGAATTCAGCCGTTGAAGCTTGATTTATCAAACTGCTACGCCTTCACACTTTTTAGAACCATGTCGACGGCACGACCAAGTTTTGAAACGACTTCTTCGATATGAGAGTCATCAACAATAAACGGCGGTGCAATCAGGACATGATCACCTCTATGTCCGTCAATGGTGCCCCCCATGGGGTAACACATCAATCCTTCATCCATCGCCGCGGCTTTAATCTTTCCGTTAATTTTTAATGCTGGATCAAACGGTTCTTTCGTCAACCGGTCTGCCACAATTTCTATACCTCGGAACAACCCTCGACCGCGAATATCTCCAACGAAAGCATTGTTGCCAAAGCGTGCTGTCAACCCTTCATGCAGCTGCTGACCGCGCAGCTGTACATTGGAAAGCAAGTCATTATCCTCGATAAATCGCTGAACCGCCAAAGCACCTGCACAAGCTACGGGGTGGCCAAGATAGGTGTGTCCATGCTGGAAAAACCCGGACCCATCAACGATAGCCCTGTAAATTTCATCCGTGCACATCATCGCGCCGATGGGCTGGTACCCTGCACCCAACCCTTTTGCCATAACTAGAATATCCGGCACGACATTTTCCTGTTCGACAGCGAAAAGGCTGCCTGTTCGCCCCATGCCGCACATCACTTCATCTGCTATAAACAGCACGCCATACTGATCGCAAATTTCACGAACACGGGTAAAGTATCCCTCGACCGCCGGGACAGCGCCCAACGTGGCGCCAACCACGGGCTCACAAATGAAAGCGCAGATATTTTCCGGACCTTGCGCCAACAACGCCGCCTCAAGTTCACCGGCCGTCCGCTGGCCGAACTCCCAATCTGTTTCGTCATCTCGCCGACCACGGTATTCGTAGCATGGAGAAATCAAATCAACCGGCATCAACAACGGGGCAAACGGCTCCCGGCGCCACTGATTACCGCCTGCGGATAAAGCACCGAGCGTATTGCCGTGATAGCTTTGGCGCCGCGATATAAACCGTGTCCGTGAAGGCTCACCTTTTTCCAGAAAATACTGACGGGCAAGCTTTAAGGCTGACTCAACCGCCTCCGAACCACCTGATACAAAAAACACGTGATTCAAATCACCAGGAGCTTTTTCCGACAGAAGTGTCGCCAGTCCTTCCATCGCCGGATTAGTAAAAAACCCACTATGCGTGAAGGCTATGCTATCTATCTGGGTCTTCATGGCTGCGGCAACGCTCTCATTGCTATGCCCGAGACAGGAAACGGCAGCATCACCGGCATCAAAGTATTTTTTTCCTGCATCATCAATGATATAGGGGCCCTCTCCGCGGGCCGCGACAGGGTAATTCGCTTTCGGATTACGGTGAATTACATGTGTCATTGATCTTGTTTGCCTTTGTTCCAATACGTATTGTTTTTACGGAGCTTGAGTTCGGAAACTTCAAGTTTCTGCACGGCTACCTGTCCCAATTCATTAACAACGGCCGCCACTAAAGCCTGCGCAAGAGCCATAGCGCCGACAAGTGAACGATAGAAAGATGGGCTGCGATTTGCCGCCAGAAACAAATGTGTGGCTCGCTCGGCCAAAGGTGAAACTTTGCTATCCGTTATGGATATCACTGCGGCGCCCTCCTGTTGAGCAGCATTGACGGCTTGCACTGTTTCTTTGGTGTAGGGGTCAAATGCCACGGCAAGCAAAACATCTGTTGGGCGAATGGCAGAAATTTCCTCGCCAAACAAGCCGGCTTTGCCTTCGAGCAACATTGAACCTGGGAAAAAATGCCGAGTGGCATAATGGAAAAAATAGGCCACCGGATAACATTTTCTAAGCCCAACGACATATATTTTTTCAGCATTAATCAAACTTTCCGCCGCGGATTGAAAAGCACACTCTTCCGACTGGGAAAAGCTTCGTTCAATATTATCCGTATCTGTTTCCGCCATCTCTTTAAGAAAGACCGAGCTGGCCGCAGTTGAACTGCGCATCTGCAATTGTCGCGCTCGAGCTGCATAAGTTCCGGTTTCCGGCAAAATACGATCTCTGAACCGGTTTCTGAAATCCGTGTAGCTTTTAAACCCGAGCCGTGCAGCCAACCGGCTCATGGTTGCGGGCATAACATTTACCTGGTTTGCAACTTCACGCATGGAATGCACGGCCATACGGTCGGGGCTATCCAGTGCGAACCGCGCAGCTACGCGCAGCTGGGGACTTAATCCGTCAAATCTCGTCTCAATTATTTTGAGTATGTCGATATTGGTTTCTGACATTGTCGCCTACACAGCTTAAACATTCTGTAGATCGGACCCTAATAGAGACGAAACTACATTGCAACAAATGAATCTTTTATAATAAAATGATACATTTGAATCATATATGATTTCGACTAAATTTGACTAGCTTACATTTTAGAGAAATTAACCCCTTCTTTACAGTCTCCCGATATAACCAATAAGGGTTACTGAAACAGCTGCAGTGATCAGGGCAGAAGAATAATTTAATTGAGAATAAATCATTGACTTCAAGAGGTTTGGCTTCAACGCATTCCAAAGGATTGCCGGAAACCGAAAAACATAAAACATCTGCAACAAGCCGAAAAATTTTGCGCTTGAATTACAGCCAGATGCGCCTGTTGGTATTGGAGCCCGGAAGCCGGATTCAGAACTTTTGCAACGAAATCAATCTCACAGTCACTGCCCACCAATCTCATTTTGATGAAGATACGGCGCAAAACATCAAATCTGGTGCCTACAACTGTATTATTTTTGACGGCGCCGACGAGATCAATGAATATGACGAAGCGATAAAGCTAGCCGCCTCCCGCCCTCCTTTCGTCCCGACAATTGTGATCGACGGATCCTTGCATCACTTGCGTCAAGGCGCCTTCGACAATATTGCTGCGACAGAACTGACTGCTGGTCGTTTGGAAACCGCCCTCTATAACGCGGATCGCTTATGTAAAATTAGGAATCGCGCTGTCCATCTGGAAACGGAACTCTCTGCCTTTATTGAAGAAGACCCTCTTACGGCTCTGCCCAGCCGACGGAAATTCCGTTTGAAAATGGCCCAAGCCATTGAACAGGCCCATAAACGAAATACGCCAGCGTCCCTAATTATTCTCGATCTCGACAGCTTTAAGGGATTGAACGAAAGCCGCGGCCATGATTTTGGTGATGAAGTTCTAAAAACTGTCGCCAAACGGTTGTTCCGATTTGCCCCGGATAACTCTATCGTTGGACGCCTAGGCGATGACGAATTTGCCTTACTGGTTACGGAAGGCGATTATCTTGGACCGGCCCATACGACCGTTGCCGTTCGCCTGTCACACGAACTACGTAAAGCCTATCTTATTGACGGTCAAAAGACCGATATAAGTGCCACGCTCGGCATCGCGACGCTAGAAGCATCGGACAGCCCGGATGAACTTCTGCATAAAGCTATGTCCGCCCTTTATTCCGCGAAACGCGACAAAACGCGCTTTATGGTCTACACGCAAGAAGATGATCTGGAACGGCAAGAGCAGCTTCGTCTCGCGCAAGATCTACCACAAGCGATCGAATCCAACCAACTCCGTCTGCATTACCAACCAATGGTTCGTATGAAAGATCGCGAAATAATTGGCGTTGAAGCACTAGTCCGATGGCAGCACCTCGACAAAGGCTTATTGTTTCCAGACAGTTTTATTCCCCTAGCCGAGAGCTCCGGATCCATCGAAGCCTTAACAAGGTGGGTCTTGAAAGTCGCGATTGAACAGGGGAGCAAATGGTTATCAGAAGGCAAGCGCCTGTCTGTCTCTGTTAATATCTCCGCATTAATACTGCATAATCCGGTCTTTCCGGACACTGTCGCAAAGTTACTTTCGAAATCCGGTTTCCCCGCAGAGCTCCTAAAACTTGAAATAACTGAAAGCGCGATCATTTCCGATGTCACCCGTGCGACAGAGGTTGTTATATCCCTGCATGATATGGGTGTCAGGGTTTCAATCGACGATTTTGGTACTGGCTATACGTCGCTCGCTTACCTCCGTAAATTGCCGGTGGATGAGATCAAGATCGATAAAAGTTTCGTTCTAAATATGAACACCGTTGCTGATGATGCCGTAATTGTTCGGACCCTACTGGATCTTGCTCGTAACCTGGATCTTTCCGTGGTTGCAGAAGGCATTGAAGACATCGACTTATGGAACAGCCTCAAAGAATTGGGTTGTGATGTGGGCCAAGGCTATTATATGAGCCGCCCTGTTGACGTCGAAACATTCTCTGAATGGCTATCCGACCAACCCTGGCAACAAGACTTTAAATAGCTTTCCTTTCAACATCTGTTTGACCTTACATCAATACCGCTGATAAAATTAGCGCGACTGCCTACTATTGTCTCGCGCAGTCGAAACGGATATCTGACGAACGACAGATCTCTTCAAAAAAAACAAGAACAGGAGTATCAGATGTCGCAATATGGTCCGGATGTAACGATCGACGACGCAACTTATCTACATCCCACGGCACTTGTATATGGAAAAGTCGAAATCAAGAAAGGCGCTTCCTTGTGGCCCTATTCCGTCGTTCGAGCCGAATCAAAAAATGTGGTGATCGGAGAATATACAAACATTCAAGATTTCTGCATGATCCATGTTGGCGAAGAAACAGGCAGTATTATTGGCTCTCATTGCTCAATCACTCATCATTGTACGATACACGGCTGCAAAATTGGCAACAATTGTCTTATCGGCATCAACAGCACCATCATGGATGGTTGTGTAATTGGCGACAACTGCATCATCGCTGGCCATACTTTTCTTAAAGAAAACACCGTAATTCCGGATAATTCAATAGTTATGGGCACGCCAGGCAAAGTGGTGCGTACATTTAATAATTTTGTTAAATGCCGATTGAATGCATTTATGTACTATCGCAATGCGCTGGCTTATGCAAAAGGTGAGCATCGAGAATGGGCATCCCAGGAAAGTTCTGAAGCCATTCATCGGGAAATTGAGCGATTAACAACGGAACAGAACGCGCTTGAGCAAACTGCATGAGCCACGACGACACTGTTTATATTTTTCTGGAGGCCTTATGAGCGAAATGCAAAATCCGTACCTGATGTTTTTGGGAGATGTAGCGGACCAATTAGGAGCCAAAACAGCGCAAGGCATTGTCGATTGGCGACCGGAATGGTGCGTGGGACAATTGCGGTTGAACGGTTGCGTCGCCGACTTAGGTATCAAGGATATATCTATTGATGAGGCCGTCGCCGCTGGAGCGAAGACGCTAATCATCGGTATTGTTAATTCCGGAGGATTCCTCCCGGCTCATTGGACGACTAAAATTGTTGAAGCACTAAATAAAGGCATGGATGTCGCAAGTGGCTTGCATATCCGTTTAGGAGATCTTCCTGAGATAAAAGAAGCAGCTGAGCGCAATGGCGCCTCTTTATTTGACGTCCGTCACCCAACCCATGACATCGCCACCGGCAAAGGTGAGCCACGCAACGGAAAACGCCTATTGGCCGTTGGCACAGATTGCTCCGTCGGTAAAATGTATACAGCACTTGCTATCGAAAAAGAAATGCGCGCACGCGGTTGGAAAGCTGATTTCCGCGCCACTGGACAAACGGGCATCTTTATTGCGGGAACCGGCATTTCCATCGACGCTGTCGTCGCCGACTTTATTTCGGGCGCTGTTGAAGAACTGTCGCCAGATAACGATGCAGATCATTGGGACATTATTGAAGGACAAGGTTCTCTTTTTCATCCGTCATACGCGGGCGTTAGTCTCGGACTGATCCATGGCGCCCAAGCTGATGCTCTTGTTCTCTGCCATGAACCCACACGCACGCACATGCGCGGCATCCCACATCAACCCCTCCCAGGGCTGCAGGAATGCATTGACCTAAATTTGAAAAATGCACAACTCACCAATAGAAATGCGCGCTTTGTTGGTGTTTGCGTCAACACATCGGGGCTCGAAAAACCTGAAATCCAAAGCTATTTGGAGCAATTGGAAACTGAGTTAAACCTACCTTGTACGGACCCGTATTCCCACGGCACCAAAGCTATAGTAGATAATATAGGATGAACAATCGTCAGGTAACGGCTCAGTCGGAAAGCTGGCCTATCGCCGGAAGCTTCCGCATCAGTCGAGGTGCGAAAACCAGCGCCGATATTGTCCATGTCACAATTACTGAAAAGGGCAAAACTGGCCACGGGGAATGTGTTCCCTACCCACGTTATGGAGAAAGCCAACGCTCGGTTACAGCCGAGATTTCGGCCGCCCGCCAATTTATCGAAGATGGTGTGACCCGTGAAGGTTTGCTGACGATAATGCCGCCAGGTGCCGCGCGCAATGCAGTTGACTGCGCATTATGGGATTTGGAGGCAAAACTCACTGGAAAGTCAGTCGCAACCCTCGCTAATATCGCCGAGCCGGGATTAACAATTACAGCCTACACATTGTCACTTGATACCCCCGAAAAAATGGGGATAGCCGCTAAAGCGCAAGCGCATCGCCCGTTGATAAAACTTAAATTGGCTGGAGAATTGGATATAGAACGAGTGACGGCTGTTCGCAGCAACGCGCCGAAAACTCGCTTGATCGTCGATGCCAATGAAGCCTGGACTCCCCAAATGGTAGAAGATTTTTCACCAAGAATGGCTGACTTGGGCGTAGAACTTATCGAGCAACCGCTACCAGCTGGGGAAGATAATATTCTGGCCGAACTCAATCGCCCGGTACCTATCTGTGCAGATGAAAGTGCTCATGACACAGCGACACTCGACGATGTCGCCCGAATTTATGATTACATTAATATCAAGTTAGACAAAACCGGCGGATTAACTGAGGCACTGTTATTAGCAGAAGCGGCTCGGGGGTTTGGCCTTGGCGTAATGGTTGGTTGCATGCTTGGCACCAGCCTCGCCATGGCACCAGCCATGCTGCTTGGCAGCTTTGCCCGATTTGTTGATTTGGATGGCCCGCTCCTTTTGGCGGAAGACAGAGAAAACGGTATTCATTTTGATGGAAGCATTATGCACCCACCGTCAGCCTCTCTGTGGGGATAATTTGGCAGCGATGATTACACCGCTGCCATTTTTCTAGCGTCCGTTAAAAACCGGCGCCCGTTTTTCAACAAACGCCTTCGCGGCACCTTGATGATCTTCAGTTTCAAAGGAGCGAACCATATTGGTGGCTTCCCAGTCCAGAACATCGCTGAGGCTTCCTTCCAACGCAGTGTTGAGATTTTTCTTCATATAACCAACTGCGACAGTCGGTAAACTAGCGAGATGTTTAGCCATTGCTGCGGCCGCTTCAGGCAACTCTGTATCAGGTACGGATTTGCTGACCATCCCAATAGCTGCTGCCTCTTTGCCTAACACCACGTCACCAGTGAAATAAAGCTCCCGCGCCTTCGCCGCCCCTAAAAGTTTCGTTAGAAAGAAAGAGCCTCCAAAATCACCAGACAAACCCACTTTCGAAAAAGCAGTGGTGATTTTCGCAGTATCCGCAGCAATACGCATATCGCATGCCATGGCAAGGGAGAAGCCAGCGCCAGCAGCGGGACCAGGAATAACCGCCAAAGTCGGTTTGGGCATTTCATGGAGCACGCGACTGACTTCCATCCGCGTTCGCAGATCAAGAATACGGGCATCCAGGTTGATTTTGGCTCCAGCATTGGCGGCAAAGCTTTTAACGTCACCACCGGCACAGAAGGCGCCTCCCGCACCGGTCAGGACAACAACTCGGACAGAGGTGTCCGCAGCAAGACGATTAAACGCCTCAGTCAGGCCCACCATCATTTCGGCAGTAAAAGCATTGCGCGCCTCCGGCCGGTTCATGGTGACAGTGGCGACACCATCTTCAATGGTTTCAAGAAGATCATCAGACATATTATTTTTCCTTTTTTGGTTATCTGAAAGTCATAAAATCAGGATCTAGGCATTTGTTGTTCGACGAGTTTCGCCCACAAGCTGGCACCGATGGATAGCACTTCATCATTGAAATCATATTCCGGGTGATGCACCGAATGAAAATGGGTATCATCCTGCGTCCCAAGAAACATATAAGCCCCGGGGCAAGCCTGCAACATATAGGCGAAATCCTCGCTGCCCATGCGAACAGGCGTATTGGTATCAACGTTTGCCGGGCCGACCACTTCCGCAGCAGCTTTTGCCGCTATATAAGTTTCCTTTTCGTGATTGACCGTACTCGGGTATCCACGTGTGTAATCCACAATGATCTCCACACCGTGTGTCTGAGCAATACCTGTACATATTTCCCGAACCCGCTTTTCTACAAGATCGCGAACTTCCGCTGTCATTGTTCGAATAGAAGCCGTTAGTTTGGCGTCTTGCGGAATGATATTACTGCCAGAACCGGCCTCAAACATGGTGACACTAACGACAGCATTATCGACAGGGCCCACATTTCGGGCAACAATGGTTTGCAACGCCACGTGCAATTGAACCGCGGCTGCAATCGGATCAATTGTTAGATGCGGGTACCCCGCGTGTCCCCCCTTACCCTTAATGATCAGAACCGCAGTATCTGCGGAAGCCATTAGAGGACCGGAGCGGATGTTAACAGTTCCCCGGGGCATGCCCGGTTGATTGTGAAGGCCATAGACGCCGTCGCAGGGAAACCGTTCAAACAATCCGTCTTTGACCATGGCGTCACCTCCACCACCGCCTTCTTCTGCCGGTTGGAAGATAAAATTAACTGTTCCGTCAAAATTTCGACTTTCCGCCAGATATTTCGCGGCTCCCAACAAAATCGCCGTATGCCCATCATGGCCGCAAGCATGCATCTTGCCATCAATCAAAGATTTATAATCGAATTCGTTAAGCTCTTGCATCGGCAATGCGTCCATATCAGCCCGGATACCAATCGACCTAGTGCTATTGCCCTGCCCTTTCAGCACACCAACAACTCCGGTTATGCCGATTCCTTCATGGACTTCCAGCCCAAAAGATTTGAGTTTTTCCGCGACAATTTCCGCGGTACGCTGTTCTTCAAAGCAAAGTTCCGGGTGTTGGTGAATATCCCGCCGCCAAACTTGCATTTCTTCGTGAATTTCCGCGATGCGATTATAGATGGCCATATTTTTGCTCCGATGACTCGATATTTATTTTTCATTATGGTGCCACCGATTACCCGCCATGGCAATAACAGCCCCTGCTTGCCTCTGTATTTATTCACTTTTTTGCCTAAAAACAGGTACAATGAACTTTTAATGTCCTTTTTCTAAACTATATGAAGGTATCTTGTGTGCAGTTGCGAAAAGCATTCCTTGCTAATCGCAGAAACGGTGTTATATTGCGCGCGCTTTTTATAGAAAATGAAGTACTAAAATCATGGAAATTCGGAACGTCGCGATCATCGCTCATGTCGATCATGGGAAGACAACTCTAGTGGATGGCTTGCTTAAGCAAAGTGGTACGTTCCGGGACAATCAACAAGTAGCCGAACGGGCCATGGACAGTAATGACCTGGAGCGTGAGCGCGGGATAACCATCCTTGCCAAATGTACGTCAGTAGAATGGGAAGGCTACCGCCTGAATATTGTAGATACACCAGGCCATGCCGACTTTGGTGGTGAAGTTGAACGTATCCTGAGCATGGTTGACGGTGTTGTCGTGTTGGTTGACGCTGCTGAAGGTCCCATGCCACAAACAAAATTCGTGACACAAAAAGCGCTGTCCCTTGGCCTCAAGCCAATTGTCGTCATCAACAAGGCGGACCGCCCTGATGCACGTGCTGATGAAGTGCTCGATGAATGCTTCGATTTGCTGGTGGCACTGGATGCCAACGAAGATCAATTGGATTTCCCCGTATTATATGCTTCTGCCAAAGAAGGCTGGGCCGCAACGGACCTTAATGAGCCAAGAGAAAATCTACACCCTCTTTTCGACCTGATCGTCAAACATGTTGAGGCACCAAAGGTTGATGAGGACGCGCCATTCCGTATGCTTGTCACGACCATCGAAAGTAATCCATATCTTGGACGCCTTCTTACAGGGCGCGTTGAAAGTGGTGTCCTGAAAACAAATGAAATGGTTAAGGGGCTCGGACGTAAAGGTGGCAAAATCGAAGATGCCAAAGCGAACAAGATCATGGCATTTCGCGGCCTAGAGCGCGAAACTATTTCAGAAGCCCGTGCTGGCGACATCGTCTCAATTGCGGGCCTCGTGAAAACGACGGTTGCCGACACTATTGGTACCCCTGAGGAAACAACCCCTCTTGAAGCGCAGCCAATTGACCCGCCAACGATTTCCATGACATTTGCGATCAATTCGTCACCTCTTGCTGGTCGTGATGGTGACAAGGTGCAGAGCCGGGTTATCCGGGCGCGCCTTATGAAAGAAATTGAAGGCAATGTCTCCATTCGTGTCGAAGACAGCACCGAAGCCGATGCATATATTGTCTCCGGTCGCGGCGAATTACAGCTTGGCGTATTGATCGAAACAATGCGTCGTGAAGGCTTTGAGCTGTCCATCAGTCGCCCGCGTGTGCTCTTCCGTGAAGACAAAGTAACCGGCCAAACACTTGAGCCACAGGAAGAAGTCGTCGTCGATGTGGACGATGAATTCTCTGGCGTCGTTGTCGAAAAAATGGCGCTGCGCAAAGGGACGATGACAGACATGCGTCCGTCTGGTGGTGGCAAAACGCGGATAACGTTTATCTGCCCGACACGTGGCTTGATTGGATATCATGGCGAGTTTCTCACCGATACTCGTGGTACCGGCATCATGAACCGATTATTTGATTCCTATGTACCCCATAAAGGAACTATTCCCGGACGCCGCAATGGTGTTCTTATCGCCAACTCTACCGGCAAATCTGTTTCTTTTGCACTTTGGAATCTGGAAGCACGTGGCTTCTTCTTTATCGGTAGTGGTGTCGACGTTTATGAAGGCATGGTCTTAGGCGAACATAATCGCCCTAATGATCTTGAGGTTAACGCATTGAAGGCCAAACAGCTGACAAACATCCGGGCGTCAGGTACGGACGAAGCCGTAAGATTAACAACCCCTCGGAAAATGTCTCTTGAGCAAGCCATCGCATATATCGACGACGATGAACTCGTGGAAGTTACGCCGAACTTCATCCGGCTGCGTAAATTTCATCTCGATCCACATGAACGCAAGAAAGCTTCACGTACGAAGATAGCGTCGTAAATCGAGTTTTCGGTTTTCGCAATTAACCTCCTACGTCTCAAAGCTAATAAACGCTGAAAATTAACGGTGGCGTTCTTTGGCGTCTTGTGGAAACATATCAACGCAGCAAGTACGAGCTTGCGTTAATAATAACAAGAACAGAATGAGGCAATAATGGCGCTGGTCGATGTAATCTCAGAAATTACTGGAAAAGTCTGGAAAATCGAAGCCGCGATAGGTGAAAAACTTGAAGAAGATGATCCTGTCATCGTTTTGGAAAGCATGAAAATGGAGATTCCGATTTTAGCGCCTGACGACGGAACCATTGCAGAAATTCTTGTTGGTGAAGGCGACCCGGTTAAAGAAGGCCAGGTTATCGCGAGAATGCAAGCCTAAGTCTTCCGCTCCCCCTTTATAATTTTACCATAACCAGGTTGTTGGATTCGGGACCGCTTGCTCGCGATAAAGATATTTCATGCCTGTTGCACAGCGAATAACGAGCCACACCGCCGCACAGAGAAATACAAATACGCCGACACCGAAAAAAGCCGTAACAGCTGCAATTATCAGATATAAAGTATACATCCAAAAAGTTCGTATCTGGTATTGGAAGTGTGTTTCGATCCAGGGAGAATTTTCATCCTTGTTCAAATAGGCCATAACCGCGCCGACAAAATGAGCGATTTGGATAACGAGGGTCGCCAAATATAAAAAATAGATGATCTGCGCCATTTTGGCGCCGCCCTTATCACTGGCTATTTCTTGTGGTGTTTGTGTTGTTTCATCCATCAACCAATCCTTCGTGCCTAAAATTCAGCGTGATCTCTTATTAATCTAGTAGCGGAGCGCACTAAAGTAAAAAATATCCTACCGATCGCCGTAACTCTAACTCGCAATCCTAATACCAGTTCGTTAAGATCGGGGAAATTTTTACTGGTACTTTATCTATGCTGGCAGTTTTTCTCTCAATATTTCTCGATCTGGTTGGCTTTGGCATTGTCATTCCGCTCCTTCCTTTTTATGCAGAGCATTATGGCGCGAGTCCTTTTATGGTCACGTGGCTCGCCGCCGCATTTTCACTCTTTCAACTTATTTTTTCATATATTTGGGGTCATCTTTCAGATCGATGGGGCCGCCGCCCAATTTTTCTTGCTTGCATGCTTTTAAGTGCAATTGCCTATCTGTGGACCGGCCTGGCAGAAACGTTTACAGCCTTAATTCTTGCTCGCTGTATCAGTGGAATCGCGTCCGGAAAAATTTCCGTCGCCCAAGCAATAATCGCAGACATCACAACGCCAGAAACCCGGGCAAAAGGTATGGGCATGGTCGGTGCTGCTTTCGGGTTAGGGTTTGTAACCGGCCCGGCACTTGGTGGGTTGCTTGTCGGGACCGATCCAGCAAATCCGGATTTTCAGACGCCCATGTATGTGGCCGCTGGCCTTTCACTTCTAGGGCTTGTTCTAGCCGTTTTCACGGTAAAGGAATCTGTAACTACCGAAGATAAAGCTGCTGCCCGAGAGTCGTCGACAATATCATGGAGGGAGAAAATCAAGCTGATATTGGCGTCCCCAGTGGTGGTCTGGTTAATTGGCATTTTTTTCATTGTCAGTTTTGTGTTCAGTCAGGTTGAAATAATCTTCCCCTTGTGGACATCGCGAACTTTCGACTGGACGCCTCGTGATTTGGGATACTGCTTCGCTTACATCGGAGTGTTAATCGTCATCATGCAAGGCGGATTGATTGGCCCTTTGACAAAGCGTCTCGGCTCAAGAAGGCTGGTGGTCGTTGGCCTAACTTTCCTTGGCTGCGGATTACTCCTCACCTCTTTATCCAGTACCGTCTGGATCTTTATTGTGGCGACGACTTTCATTACCCTTGGTATCGGAATACTGACACCGACACAATCCAGTCTGATCAGCTTGGCTGCCCCAAAAGGCCAGCAAGGTGGTACGCTGGGCATCGCTAACACTGCCTCCGGATTTGGCCGAGTTGCCGGCCCATTGTGGGCTGGTATCCTTTTTGACTATGTCCATTTCGATGCGCCGTTTCTAATTGGCGGAGCAATCTGTTTTGTTTTTCTGGCCCTGCTCTTGAGGGCGGTTTACACTAAGCTCGATAAAAAACCAAAAGAAACCGCGTTATAGCGGCCGAAAGCCAAAGGCTTTCAAAGAAGGAGAGTTTCATATGTTTAAAGAAGACCTGCTAAAGGGAAAACGAATACTTGTAACGGGCGGTGGAACAGGGCTAGGGAAAACCATGACACGTGGTTTTCTGGAAGTTGGTGCCGAGGTTATTATTTGTGGTCGCCGAAAATCTGTTTTGGATGAAACAGCGGCCGAGTTACACGAAGAAACAGGCGGCAAAGTTTCGACCTTTCAAGTAGATATACGCAACCCAGATGCTATTGAGGAAATGGTCGGCGAAATATGGCAAAGCGGCCCTTTGGACTCGCTGGTCAACAATGCCGCGGGGAATTTTATTTCACGTACTGAAGATTTAAGCTCTCGAGCGTTTGATGCCATCGCCAATATTGTCTTCCATGGAACGTTTTATATGACCAATGCCTGCGGCAAGCGATGGATCAAGGAAGGATTAAGCGGCAATGTTCTTTCCATAGTAACGACCTGGGCCTGGAATGGGTCCGCTTATGTCGTACCGAGCGCCATGTCCAAGGCAGGTGTGAAGGCGATGACACAGGGCCTTGCCGTAGAATGGGGACCGAAGGGAATTCGCCTGAATGCAATCGCGCCTGGCCCGTTTCCAACTGAAGGCGCCTGGGCAAGGCTTCGACCAAAGGGTAGTTACGGAGATACGCTCCCAGGAAAAGGAACAGATAAAATTCCACTTCGGCGATCCGGTGAGCATTCTGAACTAGCCAACCTTGCTACTTTTATGATGGCTGATGAATGCACCTATATTAACGGCGAGGTTATCGCTATTGATGGCGGTCAGTGGCTTAACAGTGCGGGCAATTATGGTGAGCTAGGCCAACTGACAGACGACGATTGGGTCAGCATCCGCGGCCAAATTGAAACCGCGAATGAGAAAGACAAGAAAAAGCGGGGATAGGGGAATAAACCCTAAAAAAATTTCGACGGCCTTCCTATTCCAGACCGTCGAGAGCTTCTTGCAACAGTAAGTAAACCTTGCCGACATCTGCTGTGATGAAGGCATCAGACAATAATTCTGAATGCTCAACAGACCCTGCTTCAGTCATGATTTCCCGGAACTCTGAAACATATTGATCGGTATAACGACGAAATTCGCCGTTATCTCTATATTTCGAGCGAATTTTCTCGGCATCCTTAGACTTCAAAAGTTTCCGGGTAAAGATACCTTTCTCTCCTTTGCGGTACCGCCGCCACAAATCGTCCGACAAGTTACTATCCAGAATACGGCCAAGGTCGATCGTTAAAGAGTTTAGATTATCCAAGACGAACCCAGAAGATTTCATGAACTGCTCATTCTGAACTGTCCGCTTATTCTGCATTATTTTTTCAGCGAGCTGATTGGCTTTTTCTCCGGCTTTTGTCAAATCGTCAGTTTGTTTCTCGATTTTAAGGCCCGACATTAACGCCTCTTCAGCCGCTTTTTCCGCAGCTGTCTGGAAGTTTTTACTTTCCTCCTGCAGAATTCCGGCAGATTTTTGCAATGTAGTTTCAACTTGTGCCACTGACAGGGTCAGACGCTTATGTTGCGATTCAAACTGTTCTGACAACGAACGCGCATTTTCATTCGCCTGCGAGGTAAATTCTATCAAGTCTTTCGCACGTCCATAGAACAGGGTAGCCGCTTCCGATCCGGTTTCTTTAACTTGATTGCTGGCTTCGATGATTTTTTCCGAAACTAGGTCAAGGTCAGCATGGATACTCCGCCGTGTTTCATCAATGCCCTTTTTATGTTTTTCAAGAGCATTGTCAGCATATTTAATGCCTCTGATCATCAGTTCGCTAGCTCGGGCAAATTCAAGTGATTTACGTTGAAAGCTATCACCGGCAAGATTTGCTTTTTCAACAGATTGATCCAGCAACGCAGAGCGATCCGACAATGTCCCATCGACTGATTCAACCTGATCCGTAAGCTGCATCGCAATGTCGGACAAGGCCGCTGTTTCTTTCTGCAGGATCTCTTCCATCGCTTCCGCATGCTCTCTGGCCCGAATAGAAATATCCGCAAGCTCTTCCATGTGGACTTTTGCCGAGCCGCTAGCTTCATTAATATTCGCCAGAGAAGATCGAGTTACATCTGCTAGTCGGCTGCCTTGGTTCTCGGCTTTTGATGCGGCCAAATTCAACTGTTCAACATGGTCTGTTGCCTGGTCGCCCATGGCGCGCAATTCAGCCGAAGCTCTTTCCGCTGTTTTCGCCAGTTCGGCTGTTTGCGAATGCGCGGCTTCACCAGATTGACGTGCTTGAAGCGAGGCGCGTTCAGCTGTCGCCATGAAATCTTGATGGTATCGTATGGCATCTTCGATGGCCGTCGAAAGCTTGTTATGTGTCTGATCTGCAGTTGCGGCAATTTCCTTTTGGCGCTTCTCAAGCTCCGCCGAAGCAGAGGCGAGAGATCGCGCCATTTTATCTGCACTCATTTCTACATCGCCACTTTCTCGGCGAATATCTTCGCTTGCTTCCCGTAATTGACCTGAAACTGAATCTGATGTTTGGCGCAGATTTTCTGCCTGCCGTTGGAAGGTCTGCCCCACATGATCGATTTGCGTGCCGGTCGTTTCCGCCGTTTTTCCAAGCATATCGACATCTTGTTCCAATTGAGCGCTAATATCCTCGGACATTTTGAGAATTTGTTGCGACGCCGTTTCCAGCGCGCCGATTTGATCGCGCAATTGTTCTTGGATAAGAGTTGTTTGCTCTCCAGTAGTTTCTGACGCTTGTGTGAGTGACGCCGCATGGGTCGCCAATTTTTCACCTAGCTGATCCGCATTTCGCAACGATTTTTCGCCCGCTGCATCGAGGAGTTGGCGGCCCTTCTGAAGAGTACCATCGATATCAACCATGCTTAGCTCAGTTGCTTTAAGAACTTCTTCAAGCTGACCAGACTCATTTCGCAATTTCTCGCTCGACTGCACCATCTGATCGGTGGTTGTAGATGCTTTCTGCGCTAATTGCTCAGTGCTCGTCTGCAGTTGACGGGTTGATTCTGCGATACCAATCTCTGCGTCTTTGGCGGATTTCAGGGCAGTTACTTCCTGGTCCTGCAATTGACCTATCACTTTTTCCACATCTGTGGCGCTGGCAAGAAGTGTGTTACGAAGAGCATTCAAACGGGTTACGCCTTCGTCACTCGATATACTCAGGTCGGTTGTTCCTTGCAGCAGCATATCCGTTGTTTTGGCTATTTCTGTGGTTGTTTTGCGAGAGACCTCCAGGATTTCTTCACCCTGCTTATTAAACTGGACGACACCTTCATCCATCTGAGATCTAACCTTCGTTGTGGCCTCTTCCAGATTTTTTATTTGTTCACCTAGTGAATCTGTCGCTTTTTCTGTTTGCTCAAGCGTTTCCGTCGCGTTGGTAAAAATCTTCTGGCTAGTCTCTTCAAGAATATGAGAAATGTCCTGAGATTTTTCATCCGCAACGCGAATAGCATCTTTTAATGCCGAGATCTGCTTACCCAGAGATGCCTGCACAGCTGCACTCCGTGTTTCAGATTCCTCGGCGGCTTCTTTCAAATTCTCTGTTTGTAGATTTATCGCCGTATCAAGCTGTTTGCCTTGTCCTTCAACTTGTTCGATGAGGCCTGCTAATTTTGCCGAACGCGTTTCAAGCTCCGTCACCAGCCGATCTGATGTACTCAGCATATCTTCCGTGGCTTTTTTTGCTGCTATACCCTGCTTGTCCAGCCCTTCACCAGCTTTTTCAATACTGGCTGCGGCGCGCTCAGTTTCCTGTTGCACCTCACGGCTTTGCTGCTGCAGGCTATATGTCAAACTAGCAACTCGTGCTTCGGCTTCCGGACTGGGATACCCAAGTTCACTCATTAAGAAATCAAGCGCTTCACCTTTGAGCGTCGCCTCACGGCCGCGGTGAAAATATCCAAGCAAAATCCAAACAAATGCAAGCGGAGCAAAAGCACCAAGAGAGATTAGCCCCAAGTCAATCGGTGGTGTTTGGGCAATACTCGACCAGCCGATTCTCGACTGAACGAAATAACCAACAATAGCCACCCACAAAATGGTGGCCAGTATACCTAGTCCAGCAAAGAGTAATGAGCTGTTAGAACGCCGTTTTTTCGCAGCTTTCTCCTCATATTGCCCCAAAACCAACGGAGCTTCATCTTGCTCGCTACTCTTTCCTGTATCAGGATGTTTATGCAACATCACATCTCCCCTTAAATAACCGGGTGAGAGTCCTGCAAAATCAACATTACGTCAAGTTTTCAAATGCGTCGGAAATGCGGCATTGCCGCTATTTTATGACACCGCTTGCCCGTAAACTATCGATATTTTTCTGGGACACTCCCCAATCTAGCATAGCTTCATTGGTATGCTCGCCAGGCAAACAAGGTGGTCCTTGAATTTCGGCAACAGTGCGGCTGAACCGCGGTGCCGGAGCTGGCTGCAGAACGTCATCATATGTTACAAAAGTTTGTCGATGCGCGTTATGCGGATGCTCGGTCGCTTCTAAAATGGATAGCACGGGTGCGTAACAAACATCGGTACCGCCCATAATATCATCCCATTCATCACGGGTTTTTGTCTTAAAAACAGCTTCAAGCTTTGCTTTAATCAGAGGCCATCCAGCATTGTCCATTTGCGGCGGCAAGTCTTCCTTATCCAATCCCGTCAATTCGAGAAGTTGGACATAGAATTTCGCTTCTATGGATCCGATCGAAACGTGCTTGCCATCTTTTGTTTCATAAACGTTGTAGTAATGAGCACCCGTATCAAGAATATTGACACCTCGTTCGTCTTTCCAGTTTCCCGCAGCCATCAGGCCGAAAAAAGTTGTCATCAAGGACGCGGCCCCATCGACCATAGCAGTATCTACAACCTGGCCTTTACCGGATTTTTGTGCTTCAAGGATCCCACTGACAAGTCCCAGCGCCAGGTACAAAGCGCCGCCGCCGAAATCTCCAACTAGGTTAAGAGGCGGTACGGGTGCTTCACCTTCACGACCGATAGCATGCAGAACACCAGAAAGTGCAATATAATTAATATCATGGCCTGCGACTTTTGCCATGGGTCCATCTTGCCCCCAACCAGTCATCCGGCCGTAAACCAGCTTCGGGTTACGCGCAAGGGCAACATCTGGGCCCAATCCAAGACGCTCCATCACACCTGGCCTAAAACCTTCGATCAATCCATCAGCCTGCTCGATTAAATCAAGAATGAGTTCGCGACCAGCATCCGTTTTTGTATCAACAGCTATTGAGCGACGACTGCGCATCAACAAACTGAATTTAGGGTTACTTGCCGTACCTAATCCGGAATCAACCAAGCGATCGATACGGACAATCTCTGCCCCCAAATCAGCAAGTAGCATGGCGCACATTGGCCCGGGCCCAATTCCACCCATTTCAACAAATTTATATCCAGCTAACGGTCCCATTTTTTTTCCTTTTCTTAATTAGACCCGAACAGTTTCATATATTTTAACCTCATCCAGCCTTACCTGTCATCCCTTGAATGGAGGTTTGAACGTGCGTGATGCAACATAGTCACGCCGATGATCAAGGCAAAGAGGCACCCTCCCGCCATAAAAAAGTATGCGCCAGAGGCGAAGTACTTGAATAAATAGCCAGAAAGAAACAAACCAACACCCATAATTAGTCCAGCGGAAATAGCCGAGTACAATCCTTGCGCTCTCGCCGATATCTCAACTGGAATAGTCTCCGAAATATATCGCATGGCTCCAAGATGCGCAGAGGCGAAGGTAAACCCATGAAGAATTTGCAACAAAAGCAGAAATTCTAGTTCGGGCTCAAATCCCATAGAGAGCCACCGAACAAAACCCGCGATGCCTCCAAGCAATAAAAGCTGAATAGAAGAAAATCGCCTTAGAAACCTGTTTGCTAGGGCAAAAAGAATGATCTCAGCAATAACACCTTCTGCCCATAACAAACCGATCGCCAAATCGGAAATTCCTTGCTGCTGCCATTGAAGTGTCCCAGAGGTATATAATACTGCGTGACTGCCCTGAATTAGACCCGCTGTCACCAAAAATGCCAGAAAACGCCGATCCTTTAATAAACGACGGAGTCCTTTATGATGGATTTTCGTTTTTTGCGGTGGTGTTTCGGGCAAGAGAATACAGCACAGAAACAACAAGAATGCCGATACAACGATGACTAAAAGAATATAGTCCGGTGAACGATCTTCCAATATCCATCCACCCCCGACAGAAGCTAGGATAAAGGATATTGATCCCCATAACCGAATGCGAGCGTAATCAATCTTGTGACTGCGCGCTAAAGTTAAAACCAGATTATCCCCGAGTGTAGCGTAAGGCGAAATAAACACCCCGATAATCATCCCTAAGGAAAGAATTTGCCAGAAACCCTCCGCGACAAAATATATCTGATATAAACCAAAGGAAATTGCCGACAGCGTTACAAGTAGTGCTCTCCTTCGGCCCAAACGATCAGCTAGACTTGCAAAAATCGGGATAAAGATGATCTTGATCCAAATAGGCGCCGAAATAACAATACCAATTTGTTCCAGGCTTAGACCTTTATGAGATAACCACACCGGCCAGAAGGGAAGCTGAAAGCCAACAACAAGAAACAAGGCAAAATAAAATGGCGCCAGCCTGAGAGCCAACACTCGGTCACTTCCAATAATTGTCGGCAAATAAGGTAACTTTCAAAGACGTTACGGTCGTTTAATCTTATGACAATCAATTATCGGAGTAAAGTGCACCTAAAATCCCATTGATTAAACCTGCTTAGTCTGGCTTAATCAACAACTTAAGATTAGATTTCCTTAATTCTAAACAAGGGGCATAAAGTCATGGGGAAAATAATTGGCGGTGTTGTCGCGGTGGTCGTTATTCTTATTGCCGTCGTAGCAGGCATATTCTATTTCAATCTCGATAAGATTATTATTGCAGCGGTCGAAAAATACGGATCTGAAGTAACACAAACTGACGTGGTTCTAGACGAGGTCGACCTCGATCTGACCAGCGGTAAAGGCGCCCTAAAAGGCTTCAGTGTTGCCAATCCTAGCGGCTTTGACGAACAACATGCCGTTCAATTTAACACGGTTGCCGTCAACGTCGATATCCCAAATACAAATGACAAGCTTATTCACATCACGGAGATCCGGATCGAACAACCAGCGATAACTTATGAAGTGAATGAAACAACGAACAACCTCGATGCCATCAAAAAGAATGTTGATACTTTCATGAAAGAAAATGGCATGGGCGGCGGCGAGCAAAAAGAAGAAGCCAGCTCGGAAGAAGGTCCGAAACTTATTATTGATAATATCTATATTAATGGCGGAAAAGTTACGGTGAAATCACCGATCCTGCTCAATCAAAAAGTTGAGGGGAACTTACCTGATATCCATATGAAGGATATTGGGAAAAGTGAGGGCGGCGCAAGCCCTGACGAAGTTGCAGCCCAGCTAATCAATGAAATTTCCAGTCAGGCCATGGCCGTCGTAACAAATCTGGGTATCGGTAAAACGATGGGAACCTTACTTGACAATGCTGGTGATCTTGCAAATAAAGTCGGCGTGGGCGCCGCTGCTGGTAAAGCGGGTGAAATTTCGAAGGATGCGGCAAAGAGTGCCACGGATGCTGTTGATGGCGCTGGAAAATCTCTTAAAAAGCTCCTGAGTGATTAGTAGAAACAAGATGTTTGGGCGCCGATTATGGAAACTGTAAACGAGAATATCGAGACTGTCTCTGTTTGGATTGGCGTCCTGACAGACTTTGCGATCGAGTACGGGTTCCAGATATTAGGAGCTCTTGTTTTTTTACTTGTTGGCTTGTTGGTTATCAATTGGATAGGTAACCGGCTAGCCAACGTTGCCCAAACTAAGAACATTGATGTTACCCTATCAATGTTTATGGGGAGCGCCGTAAAGTTTATCCTCATTGTCATTCTCATTATTATCACACTTGGAAATTTTGGGATTAGTATTGCACCACTTATTGCGTTGGCTGGCGCGATTACTTTTGGTGCCACGCTCGCGTTACAAGGACCTATTTCGAACTTCGGCGCTGGCGTCGCCATCATCATCACGCGCCCCTTTGTCGTGGGCAATGTAATCACCGTACACGGCGTCAGTGGCGTCGTTGACCGTATTACTCTCGGCATTACCTTCTTGACTGGCGAAGATGGAGAACAAATCGCTGTTCCAAACAAGGAAATCGTTGGGCAAGTGATTGTTAATTCCCTGGAGCTGCGAATTGTCGAGACTAAGTTCTGTATCCCCGCAGATACGGACACGGATCACGTCATCAAACTGGTCCGCTCGACGTTATCAAAAATAGAAGGCATTTCACAAGATCCAGTCCCGCAAGTAGGTATCCAGGATTTTACCTACGGGGGCATTATCATCGGAATTCGTGTTTGGGCACCGGGGCTAAAATATTTTCAAGTCCGCTACAGTGTTAATGGATCTGTTTTTGAAGCCTTGAAGGCCCATAAAATCCAACTAATGACGATGGCCGCAGGGGGCATGATTTTACCCTCCCTGACGATAGAGGAAAATTCATCTTCCCCGCCTCCTGTCCTCTAATAGTTCTTAATTTCTTCAAAATGTGAACATTTATTCAAAAGGTCAAAACATGAATAACGCTCAGTCCTCTATTTTTATTGAAGGGACAACGCAGAACCGATTTCTGGAATTCTCGATTAAGGAAGATGCTGATTTAGGCGACGTGAGGAGTTCGATTGCAAGCGCGCTGGCGGGTGATATGGAGAATACAATGAAAGCCCCTCATGTGGTGTGGGGGTTTGGATCCGCACTTGCGACATCTCTATTTGGAGCCGACACCCCGTCTGATCTGCGTGATTTTTCTCCCTATGGTTCAGGCAATAACAAAACGGCGGCAACGCAACGTGACATATTTCTTTGGATACATGGAAACCATGAGGACGAGGTTTTTGATTCCGCCCGCCACCATTTTCATCACCTTACTGAAATCTGTCGGGTCTCGCTCGAAATAACTGGCTTCAAGTATAGAAACGACCATGATTTAATCGACTTTGAAGATGGTACAGCAAACCCGAAAACGGATGACGCGCGGGCGGACGCAGCGCTAACGGAAACAGGCGGTTCTATTTTGCTTACTCAAAAGTGGGTTCACGACCTTGAAAAGTTTGAAGCCGTCCCTGTGCCGGAGCAAGAAAAGATTGTCGGACGCACGAAGTACGAGAACCTGGAACTAGAAGGGGACGCAATGCCCCCGACATCACATGTCAGCCGAACCGATGTCGATATTAACGGCGTCGCACAGAAGGTTTACCGACGTAGTGCTCCGTTCGGCAACCTGCATGAGCATGGGCTTTATTTCGTATCATTTGCAAAAGAGATACAGCGACACGATATACAGTTGAAACGCATGTTCGGTGAGACCGATGATGGACTTGTCGACCGATTGACAGAGTTTTCGACAGCGACCAGCGGTTCCTATTGGTACATACCCCCCGCTGCCCAGTTAGTAGCTCTGCGAAATTAGCTCCAGAAGTTGTTTTTCCGGTTACTTTATTCGTTTATTATCGGTACCATACTTACCAATGAGACTATAAATTTGGACTTTGTGACATGAAATACATAATCTTACTTGGCGTGTTATTAAGTGTGACGGCTTGTGCAAATTTTTCCATATCCAATCCGCGAGGATATGGGGACTATAGTTACGACTCTAGTAGCTGTTGTTATGAAGGTAACGAGCCACGTCCATAGTTGTTGATTAATATCGTATGTGAAGAAAATTTCCATGAAGCTAACAAGCAACGCCGAGCATTGGCAACTTGATAGACTAATAATGTGCCACGCCATCGCTGCGATTATCGGGGCATCGATGATTTGGCCTGTGACCGCAGAACTTTGGCTAAATATTAGTTCGGCGGTCTTTTTCCTGTTAAATGGTTCACTACTCTGGAACGAAAGCTGGGCAGTTCTATGGGCGGCGCTAAATACTAAAACATATGATGTACTAGGTGCCGTCTTAATGTTCTTACCAACCATTTGGTATATATTCGCCGGAAGTGATCATGACTTAAAGGAGCGAATTGCGAGGACTAGTGTCACTTGGGGCACCGTTATCATCGTCGTCTTTATGTCAAAAATCCTACTTCCGTCGATCGATTTTCATAGTCCAACACTCGTCCTGAAGCCAGTGGTTTATCTCAACGAACTTGTCCCTTGGATCGACGCAAAGTGGGAGTCAAAAAACAGCTTTCCAGGTGATCACGCTGTTGCCGCCTTTTCATTCGTCGGCATGGTTTTTCTGTTGCTCAATAAAAAAACCGGCATTCTCACACTTATTTTTGGGATTCTCTATTCGGTTCCCCGACTGTTTTCGGGCGCCCATTGGCTGAGCGACGAATTGGTAGGGGGCGGAATGGCTCTGTTTATTGCTTTGGGTTGGATGTCCAATTTGCCGACACTTGTTTGGTCCCGTTACATTTGGAGCTGGATATTTTCACGCCTGCCTAAACGCGGGTAAGACCGATAAAAGAATAAAAGGAATAAGAAATGATCGATTTATCGCTCACACCTGCGTTCGACATGCATTTGAACGTTAAAATGCCGCTCACCAACTTAGGTAAAACGCCGTATGGCGATAGATTAATAGCTGAGGTTACCGGTGGTGAGGTTACGGGCCCAATGCTCTCAGGGAAAGTTCACGCAGGCGGCGGAGATTGGCTACTACTTCGCAATGATGGCGTTATGCAACTCGATGTCAGGCTCACTATTGAAGCAGATGATGGTAGCTTGATTTACGTAACATATCGGGGCTTGCGCCATGGGCCGAAGGAAGTAATGGATAGAATGGCAAAAGGTGAAGTGGTTGATCCAGATGAGTATTATTTTAAAATAGCACCAATATTTGAGACTTCAGCAGAAACTCACGACTGGCTCAACAAAAATCTATTTGTCGCGAACGGTGTCCGTAATCCAGCCGGCCCGACGTATCATGTTTTTCTCATAGAATAAACAACGCTTGTTCAGCACGAACCATCCCAGGGTATAGAAACAAAAGTGGTTTTCCCGTTCGAGCCCGGGAAGTTTTCAAACATTGCATCAAGGACACCATCAAACACGCCGGCCAGGGTGGGGCATTTTCCAACTGATTGAACTCGCCCTTCATAAATTCTAACCGGATTGTCTGATCCTACTGAAGTACCTTCAACGATATCCAGAGAAATGAATCGGTTATATTCCTCCCATGTTTGAGTGTTATATGATCGAGAGACACCCCCATAAAATGGAGCGCGCCCGACACCAATACCGACGCCCACCGATCCAAAATATGGATCAGAAGTTGTTGATGACTTTTGCTCTTTTCCGTCGATCCCATACGAAACATAGGCCACATAATCCGGGTCATCGGTAGATTTCGCAATATCAAACCCAACCAGTCGGAGCTTATTTTCTATTTTTGGGCGATAGGATTTGAATTCCAAACTAGAATCCCTGGACGCCGGCTGAGCCCTAACTGCAATCGTCTTCGACGCAATTGTCCGTACTTCCGGCGTGTAGAATGCAGTTATATTTGCATCGATAGCAGGCGTTCCGCAGGCTGCCAATATGACAGCTATCGCCAAAAATAATAAAGCTTTCATACCTAATCTCCTGGTAGGGTGCCACGGAATAGTGAAACATTATTGAGTAGTCCTCAATAAAATTCGCAGAATCACACCAAATGGTGTTTTTCCTATGCGAAATTAACCATATCTGCCGAATATTTTTACAAATGGCCCCAAAACAGATACAATTTCTAATAATTTTTAGTCTAATTCAAAATATAATAATTTTCGATGCCCTTAAGTAACTGATTTTTTTTGGCCTCTACATTTTTTCTAAGAGGCGAATACTTTGCGAGCATCTATTTTTTTGAGGCATGAATAATGAATATAGAGCCAATTGGAAAACCAGCGTTTCTGTCCGATATCAAGTATGGAGATTTTTTCTTCGCTCAGATAGGAGAGACAATCAGAGGATGTGTTAAAGCTTATCTGATTGAGAACGATGCTCACATCGTTGATTACATTATTTCTTTCACACCTGGATATCAGGATGATATTAAACTTCCGCTTTTGGTTGAAGCGAAATCAATTCTAGGAAAAACCGCCTATAGAGTTTCAGATCCGCATTTTCGTCATACGGTTTCAACAAAATCAATGTTGCTCAGACCTGAATATTGGCCGAAGCCTGGCATTGTGGTTGAAAACATGGATGGTTCCTTCCTGACAATTAAATCTGGAAACATGCCCCACAAAATTGTCTATATGAATTTGAATACTGGCGAAGTGGTATTTTCTGCACCCAAGGCACCTTTCGTATTCGTCCTGGAATGGAAAATTATTTTGAAAAGGAACGATGCCGAACAAGTGCTCGTACAATTCCCGTTCACGAATGAGAATGTATTCGCTTAAATCATGTTACGTATCATTGTCGTCGAAAACTCAGTCAATCGTCGCGTTTGGGGTAAATAGCTGTTGTCCAGCTATTTCATACTTGGCAATCATGGCTTGCGCTTTATCACTTGCGAGCCATTCTTCTAGCTTAGTAGCAAGTTCATATTTCGTATGGGGATGACGATCAATATCGACGGGGATATAACTATATTGGTTGAACAGGATAGGGTCTCCCTCGAATACAAGCGCCAGGTTCCCTTTGTTTTTGAAATTGAGCCAGCTGGCACGATCTGTAAAAGCATAGGCGTTCATAGCGCTTGCTGTGTTTAAAGTCGCCCCCATCCCTGCACCAGCAGCTCTATACCAGGAAGCCGGAAATTCTGCTGGATCCAAACCAGCTGCTAGCCATAATGCTATTTCTTTCCTGTTGGTGCCGCTGTCATCGCCTCGGCTGACGAATAGCTTCCGGGCCTTTTCAATTGCCCTGAGTGCCGATACAGCAAGCTCGTGCTGCGCGGCTTGTGCCGGATCGGCCACGGGGCCAATCAATATAAAATCGTTAAACATGATTTCACGACGGTGGGAGCCGTAACCTTGCCTGATAAATTCTTCTTCCGCTTTTTTTGAATGCACCAATATTGCATCGACATCTCCGGCACGTCCCAGTTTCAGCGCTTGTCCTGTTCCGACGACAATTAGGTGGACATCCAGTTCGAGGTCTTTTTTTATTTCGGGTAATAAAACGTCAGATAAACCTGAATTATGAAAAGATGTTGTAACGGCAAGCTTCATATCAGCAGCAAAGCTCGAGTTTAAAATCGACAAGTAAAAGAACGAGATAAGCAAGGACATGTTCTTCAAAGCACTATTTCTCCGGCGAGAAATGCCTTGGCTTCTGACGTCTTCGGCGCCCGGAAAAAGGTGTCGGCATCAGCCATTTCATGGATACGTCCGTGATGCATAAATAAAACTTCGGTCCCAAGGCGACGCGCTTGACCGAAGTCATGTGTTGCCATAACAATTCGGGTTCCATCCTCTTGTGCCTTCTGAACAAGCCGCTCGATTTCCTTGGTCGAAGCCCCATCCAGGTTTGTTGTCGGTTCATCAAGAAAAAGAATTTTTGGGTTGGTAGTTAGCGCCCGCGCCACCGCCAGCTTTTGTCGCTCTCCACCAGATAAAACGTGAGCGTTTTTCTCGCCCGAGTTTTGCAAGCCGACATTTTCCAACCATCTATCAGCTTCCGCCATTGCTAACTGTTTTTTTACGCCACGTAAAATGAGGGGGTAGGCTATGTTTTCTCGCACGGATCGCCTCATAATAACTGGCGTTTGAAAAACAAAACTTTGAAAAGCATATGCATGGGTGCGTGGTACATTCCATTTCACGAACCCTTGGCTCGCTTTTTCCAGCCCATGCATCAACCGAAGAAGACTTGTCTTGCCCGAGCCGTTCGGTCCAATCACAACCGTGCACCCTTTACTCGAAAGCTCTAAATCAATAGGGCCAATAATTTGTGTTCCGGACTTTTCGACACAGGCGTTACTAACTTGAAGCGGAAAAATAGACGTCACCATCTACCCTCCCGCTCTGTTCTCGATATTATGTGGATCGCCAGATTAATGATGATGGCGAGGGTTATCAGAATAAACCCAAGACCTAGCGCCAAAGGAAAATCTCCTCGGCCCACTTCCAATGCAATGGCCGTTGTCAGCACGCGGGTCAAATGATCAATGTTGCCGCCAACTATCATAATTGCGCCGATTTCCCCTATTGCACGACCGAATCCAGTTAGCAGCGCGGTGATGAGGGATCTCCGGCCATCCCACAGCAACGCTTTCATGCGTTGCCATTTCGTCGTGTTCAGGGAGATCAGTAAGTCATGATAGTTAAACCACAAATCACGAAGTCCCTGATGGGATAGTGACGCAATGATCGGTGTCACAATAATAACCTGTGCAATTATCATCGCTGTTGGCGTAAAGAGGAGATTGAAGACACCGAACGGGCCTGACCTCGAAAGCAATATATAGACAATCAAACCAACGACAACGGGTGGCAAGCCCATCATGGCATTCAGGACTGCAATAGCAATTCTCCTGAATCGGAACCGTGTTACGGACAACCAAGCGCCGAACGGAAGACCCACAATCGCAGCAATAACGACGGCTGACACAGTAACCTGCAAAGATCGTAGAGAAATTTCGATTAAATCGGAATCCAACGTAACAACGAGCTTAAACGCCGCCGCCAACCCTTCGGTCAGATCATTCATTGATCGACAATCTCACACGGAAAACTGGATTGAGTCACAAAGGCATAACGCATCATCGGTCATTTCCACGGTTTTATAACCTGCAGACCTTCATATGCCTCATTTTTGTTTGCAAAACAATGCAGAGTATAACCAGATTGCCGAATATCGCGAAAATTACACGCTCATTGCTCCAATGCCTCTATTTGCGCCATAAGATCTAACAAATTTCGCGCCTGTTTGAGATGGGGCATGTCAAGCATCATACCATCCAATCCAACTGTCCCCAGCCCCGGATTCTTCTCGAAGACGTCGATAACGCGGCGGGCATGGGCAATTTCTTCTTCCGACGGTGTAAATGCACGATTAATTACTTCTGACTGGGCAGGATGAATGGCGATCTTTCCAACAAACCCGGATCGTCGATCCCGCAAACAATCCTTTTCCAATGTTTCTAAATCGCGAAAATTAACGAACACCACGCCCACTGGCTGAACATCTATGGCCCGGGCTGTCGATAAACAAAGAGATTTGGCCATTAGGAACGGATCATCATACTCCCCGCTTACGGGATGTCGGTTGTCGCTGGCGCCGAGGGCGGCCGCCAAATCCTCTGCTCCCCAAGTCATTGCAACAAGCCGGTCGGAAATGTTTTCAAGATATGTATGAAATGTCAGGAGAGAAGCCGCCGTCTCCGTTGCAACGCTCAGAATTTTCGTTGACCCTAATTTCAAATTTTCACGGGTTTCCAAAGCGGACAGATAATTTGCCAGCGTATTCACGTCTTCTGCAGAATATACTTTTGGCAAAACGATACCGTCCGGTGCACCCGCCATAACCGCTGTTAAATCAGGCAATGAAAGATCCGTATCCAGCGGATTAATACGTACCCAGAGTTTTTGGCGACGTCGATCTGGATTAGTCTTTAAAAATGCGCAAACCATTTCACGAGCAATTTCCTGTCGGTCATCGGAGACAGCATCTTCCAAATCTAAAATTAGTGCGTCCGCAGAGTTTCCTCGTCCCTTCTCAAGTTTTTTTTCACTATCTCCGGGGACAAAAAGCCAGGATCGAATGAGAGTCATGGCCGTTTCCTCATCAAACCTGTCCGCACACAATAGCAGATCTCTTCATCGCGCTGATTAAATCCAAAATGCTCAAATACGACCAGACCTGCAGTTGGGCGGGATTTGCTTTCCCTCATTTCTTTGATGCGCGTCACGACATGTACGGTATCGCCATGAAATACTGGTTTTACAAACCGAATATCCGTCATGCCCAAGTTACCAAGAGTCGTCCCAAGCGTCGTTTCCGCAACTGTCACGCCGATCACGAGTCCAAGGGTAAAGAGGCTGTTTACAATGCGCTGGCCGTATTCTGTTTGTTTTGAAAATTCCTCGTCCAAATGGAGTGGTTGCGGATTATGGGTCATCGCGCAAAACATAATGTTATCCATTTCCGTCACGGTACGTGTCAGCGCATGAGTGAACTCCATACCTACTTCAAACTCTTCGTAATATAAACCTGACATGAACGGTCTTCCTTTTTGTTGTTGTTTGGTGTCCAAACCTGTTTAGCAAACTACTTGCCTTTTGTATATATATTCGTATAACGTTCGCATATGCGTATCAAATCCTCAAATACGAACGCCGCTTCTTCGTCCTCGCGAGCGAGTCCTCAGTCTGTTGGTCGAATATTTCTCATAATGGAGTCATTAGCAGAATTGCCTGCCGGCGCGACACTCTCCGAACTCGCCTCTAAAACTGATGCGCCGAAAACGAGCCTTGTCGGTCTTTTGACCGGGTTAACAAATGAAGGCTATCTGTTACGAGACCAGTCCGGGCGATATTTTCTAGGACCGCAATTTCTTTCGCTCGCCATGAAGGCAGTCGCAGGCCGCGAGCTGGTCACATTGGTAAGGCCTACACTTGAGAAGCTGTCTTTAGATACAGGCGAAACAGCTGTGCTGGGCGCCCTCGCTTCTGACGCTGAGCTTGTGACATATCTGGACAGAGCGGAAAGTATCAATCCTATTCGTTATGCGGTTTCCGTTGGGGAACGTAGAGATCTACATTGTACCGCTATGGGTAAATTGTTGCTGGCATTTTTTGACGAGCCTCGGTTAGACAAATATTTAAAAAAGCGTCGAAGAGCCTTCACTCCGTCAACAGTCACCAAAGCTGAGGATCTCAAAAATGAGCTGTCATATATTCGCAGCCAAGGTCTCTCCTACACACAAGACGAACGAATTGACGGGGCGAGCGGCATAGCCGCACCTATTTATTCCAGCGAAGGAGAAGTAATCGCGTCGTTGCTCATCGCCGGACCCTCCGGGCGCATGGCAAAAAATGCTTATTTAATCGAACCCCTACTTGAACAAGCCGCTGAAAATTGCAGCTTGCTTATTGGCGGGAAATCAAAAAAGGAATAAAAAATGAGTTTCAAACTCACGCCAGAACAACACCAAATCCGCGAGAGCATCAAACGTATTTGCAAACCGTTTGACGATAGATACTGGCTCGATCGCGATACAGATGGCGTTTTCCCCGAAGACTTTTGCCAGGCAATAGCAGATGAAGGTTTTATGGGCATAGCAATGCCGGAAAAATATGGCGGAAGTGGTCTCGGTATCACCGACGCCGCTGTAATGGCGCAGACAATTACTGAATCAGGAGCGGCCAATGCGGGCTTTGCCGCGCTAATAATCGGTATTTTTGGCCTCAATCCGGTCGTTGTCTTCGGAACGGAAGAGCAGAAGCAAAAATGGCTGCCCCCCATTATTAAACGCGAAGATGTCGCTTGTTTTGCCGTGACAGAACCGAATACCGGCCTTGACACAACAAGGCTGAAAACCCGGGCGGTTCGCGACGGTGATCATTACGTCGTCAACGGCGAAAAAATCTGGACGTCGACCGCGCAACAATGCAACAAAATGCTGCTCATTGCTCGAACCACAAGTGAAGACAAAACCGACAAACCGATCAATGGCCTATCGCTTTTTTATACAGACCTGGATCGCGATCATATTGAAATTCGTCCAATCGATAAAATGGGTCGCAAGTGCGTGGATTCAAATCAACTGTTTATTGATGATCTTAGAATCCCGAAAGAAGACCTTATCGGGGAAGAAGGCAAAGGCTTTCGCTACCTACTTCATGGGCTTAACGCTGAACGCATCCTCATTGCGGCCTCAATGGTCGGCCTTGGCCGGGCTGCTTTAAAACGAGGTGCTGACTACGCACGGGAACGCGTCGTTTTCGATCGGCCTATTGGTATGAACCAGTCCATCCAACATCCTCTTGCAGAAAGCTGGGCAGAACTTGAAGCGGCCAACTTAATGGCATTTAATGCGGCAGAAATGTATGATTCTGGCGAGGATTGCGGGCTGCAAGCCAATGCTGCAAAATATCTCGCCGCGGAAGCCGCCTACAAATCCTGCACGACCGCGGTGATGACCCATGGTGGTATGGGGTATGCCAAGGAATATCACGTAGAACGATATTTGCGCGAATGCATGATCCATCGCCTCGCCCCCATCAGTCCACAATTGATATTGAGCTACTTAGCCGAACGTGCGCTCGATCTTCCTAAATCCTATTAATTGATGAGAGTGAAATCATGACCGGACCTCTTAACGGCGTAAAGATCATCGACTTTTCGAATATGCTCATGGCCCCCTATACAACACAAATATTGGGAGATATGGGGGCTGATATCATTAAGGTAGAAGCTCCAGGTGGTGATCCTGTCCGCGGAATTGGACCTGAACGCAATTCTGGCATGGGAGCCATTTACCTCAACTGCAACCGCAGTAAACGGAGCATCCAACTTGATGTTAAGCATCCTGAGGGGTTGAAGGCCGTTCTAAGTTTATTGAAAACGGCAGATGTACTTGTCTACAATCGGCGGCCTCAGGTGATGGAACGCCTCGGCCTCTCATATGAAACTGTCAAAGAGATCAATCCACAGATTATTTATGCTGGTTTGTTCGGATATGGACAAGACGGTCCTTACGGCCATAAACCAGCATTCGATGATCTTATTCAAGGGGCCGTTTCTATTCCCTGGCTGGCACATATGGCAGATGGCAGCGATCCCGTTTATGCGCCGACCGCGATCGTCGATCGGGGAGTTGGTTTATGGGCTGTCGGTCAAATTAACGCAGCCCTTTTTCACCAAAGTAGAACCGGTGAAGGGCAACGTATTGATCTTCCAATGTTTGAGATGATGGCAAGTTTTGTTCTGGCTGACCATATGGGCGGGCATACGTTTGAACCGCCTACAGGCCCGCTGGGATATAAACGGATGCTTAACCCGGATCGGCGTCCTTACAAATCCAAAGACGGATACATTTGTGTCATGGTCTATACGGATCGGCATTGGCGATCATTCTTTGAAAAGCTTGGTCAAGCTGAAAAATTTGACAGCGATCCACGATACCAAAGCATGGCCACCCGGACTGAGAACATTGCAGAGATATACAAGGAACTAGCAAGTTTACTAAAAACACGTACGACCTCGGACTGGCTCAAATTTTTTGATGATGCTGATATTCCTGCCATGCCCCTTAACACGCCAGACAGTCTACTCGCCGATCCACATTTAGAAGCAATAGGATTCTTTTCAACTATCGATCATCCATCAGAAGGCCCGCTAAGAAATATGGCAGTACCAAGTAGTTGGTCTAAAACACAGCCTGCACCTTCCCGCCACGCCCCCCGGCTCGGCGAACATAGTCAGGAGGTTTTGCGTGAAGCCGGCTATACGGATTCCCAGATCGATGGGCTAATCGTATCCAAAGTTATTAATGAGCCCGTAGGTTGAGATTTTAACGACCCCATTGCATTCAATTCTGGAGCTGCGTACCTTAGGCGCAAAGCAATAATTACAAAGGTACTGTCATGCCCACCACACCTGTAAAAGTACTCTGTTTCGATGTCTTTGGGACGGTTACAGACTGGTACTCTTCCGTCACGAACGAAGGTGAAGCGCTGAGCCGGGAAACCGGGATACAAATTCCTTGGGGAGAGTTCGTCACTAGATGGCGGCTAGAAGGATACATGGCCGCCTTGCAAGACATCTCCTCCGGAAAAATGGATATTACACCGACGGCAACTATCCATAAAACAAAACTCCTCTCCTTATTGGATGAGTACGGTGTTAGCGAATTGACCGATGCGCAAATTGATCATTTCAATCTCGCCTGGAATAGATTGGGCGTTTGGAGCGATGTCGCAGAAGGGCTTTCATTGCTGAAAGAAAATTACATGATCATGCCCTTTTCCAATGGCGACTATCGTTGTTTGTTGGAGATCAGCAAGCGGAATGATTTGCCATGGGACGGAATTATTTCTGCAGATTTTTTTAAGAAAGTAAAACCGGATCCAACCATTTATCTAGATGCCGCTGCGCTCCTGCAATTGCCACCGGAAGAAATAATGATGGTCGCCTGTCATGCACAAGACCTGACGGCCGCAAAAAACGCCGGATTCAAAACAGCTTACGTGAACCGATTACTTGAATTTGGCCCCGGCGTGCCACAAGAAGACAAGCCAATCGCCTTTGATTATGACGTCTCTAGCTTTATCGACCTTGATCAAGTCCTGCGAGCAGAGCGATAACGGGTCATCCAGCCTTACTTGTTAAAGGCCTGTATTCGATCGAGAATATCCTGATCGACCGAAACGCCTTCTTGTTCGATTCTTTCGCGGTTCAGTTTTCGTCTCGATCCGGGAACACGTGCACTTTCCTGCGTTGTTATGGCATCTGTCAGGGCGGAAATACGATCAAAAAACAAAGCCCCTGAAAATGCAGCCGGATCAAATGCAATAAAACATTGCCCTGTACTTGGGGGACCACCAGCGGTTCCTGAAAACGGGCTCGCGTCCTTACTCAGGACGGATCCTGCAAGGCACGCGGCGAGAATTTCAACAGTCAAGCCGATACCAAAGCCCTTATATCCGCCCGACGGCACCATCGATCCCTTCAAAGCCAGCGCGGCATCCGTTGTCGGTCGCCCCTCGGCATCCAAGGCCCAATCGGGTTCAATCGGTTCGTTCTGACGTGCCCTTAGCATAATCTCTGATTTTGCGATGGCGCTGGCTGATTGATCTATCAATATAGCCGCACCGCCTTCGCCGTCCGGTACACCTACGGCAAACGGATTGGTGCCAACCACGGGTGTTTTGCCCCCAACCGGTGCAATCGACGCCGGTGCATGGGTGAAACAAAGCCCAAGCAATCCTTCTTCAGCCAATCGCTCTGCATGGTGACCCAAAACGCCACAATTGTACGAGTTATAAATAGTTAGGGCGGCAACGCCATTTTCTCGGGCCGCATTTGTAAACTCCGACCAACCGGCATCAATTGCAGGATGGGCAAATCCCGATTGTGCATCTACCCGAATGGCACCAGGATGAGAGTGTTCAACGACCGGCCGGGCCAATCCGTTCACTTTTCCACAAACAACATGTTCGGCATAAATCGGTACATACATCAATCCGTGGCTTCGAATTCCATCACGTTCCGCTTTGACGGTTGATCGCGCAACCGCAATTGCATTATCTGCGCTTGCACCGGCCCCCACAAGTGCCGCCGTGGCAAGATCTTCTACTTCTTTGAGGCTCAAGATAGTGCCCGACATTCATATTCTCCCTTTAGTCGTTGTCCGTGAGGCCCGCACCAGCCCCTTTTTCTCTCGAAGCTGCAGTCGCGGGTACATATGTTTTCGCCGCAAATGCCAACAATTTATTAAGCGCATCGTCCTTCACGCCGACCGTCGAACTCGCTTTAGGATTTTTCCCCGGGTCAAGCTCCACCTGCTGACAGGTCAGGACAGCATCTGCACCACGAACTGGAACAGAGCTATCATTTGTCATTGATCCATCTGCTCCAATGGTAAAAGACGACTTGTTGGAAAATTCCAATGTAATTCGTAACTGATAATCTGTTGCCGCTATTCCCGCGATGCCAAGAAGAAGCAATGGATTATCAATTTTCTGCAGACGCGCATGGAAAATCTTTGTTGAGGCGGCAGCAAGATCAAAGACCGACAGCCCGTCCAGGACTGCGCAGACCGGATCAATCAAAATATTCTGACTGTCCGTTCTTTCCATCGAACCGTGCGGCTCGATACTACTAATACCTTCAAGTACTGCCTCGTCACCCGCCAGATCATGCACAAGGAGCCACAATCCAGCCCGACTTATGTCCACGGCTATTCCACTGGACAAGCCTGCCCCTATTCCGGCTTTTCTGAAAAGAGAACCAATTTCATTCGCGGAATAACTCATGATAGGCGGCCAAAAACAGGAAGCCACCAGTCATCCGCGTCTTGTTCTTGCAGTTCATCAAATAAAGGCGCGCCCTGATACAACGTGATGCGGGTCCAGCGGTCAGATTTAGGGTCAAATTTTGAGGCACCGAAAAAGGAGAGTTTACAGCGAAGCATGTTGATTGGCAGGCATTTGGATCCAATCAAATTGTCCTGAATTTCCGAATACGGGTACATTTCAGAACACTGAATTCGGCGTACTATCTGTCTGTAATGGGGATACTGAAGCAATAACTCAGCCACAGAATTCTCTGCTGTCAAAGTTTCAAGATCTCTGTTCAGCTCTTGAATTTGCTTGCAGATATCGAACGGCATTTCGAGCTCTGCACCCTCTTCCTCATATCTATCCCCCAGTCTGGGCTCAAGTTTTTCTTCCGATACATACCAAAAAAGACGTGTTTCTTCGCGCAAAGACAAATCGACTTTTAAAGCCCAATTATAATTCTCGGTCAAAATCACTTTCAGCTTTTCAAGAGGCATCGAGGGCGTCAATCGCAAAATCTGATCATTCGCCATACATTCGGTTAGCCCGTCTATCAGGGAACCATGCGGTTCTAACACCAAGGCAACGACCAGTTCCTGGCATTCAAATGACAATGCAGATACATCCTTGATGAGGCGGTCCCATGGGTTTGGACCTTGCAGCCAAGTGTCGCTCATCATCTCCATCACCGAAGCAAACTCCGTGCGTAATTTTTCGATCTTAGCCATTTGCACGGTGTCGACGACATTCCATTGCTCAAGATGCTGTTTCGCTCTATCCATCAGGCGTCGAATATCTTGAATAACCGGCTGTTCAGCCGTTGGCAATGCCCGCACACGTGCAAGGGCCATTTCTCTAACAAGCATCCAGTTATTGATCAGGATAGGATGGCTGACCAAAAAAGGCGCCATTCCCAAACCAGTCGCATTTCCAATACCGAGATACCGTTTGCTGTCCAGATCCAGGCTGACAAATGTATCGGGCGATTGTGAACGGGCAACATGCTCGACGAGATCGTGTGTAAATCCGCGGATCAGCCAAACAGTCAGCATCTCAGCTTGGAAAGGCCCTTTTAATCCCGGCCGATCTTCAATTCTTGACCGATCTGCAATACCAAATTTTCCATTTCCATAAACAGCAGTTGTCCGCATCAAATATCCGATGGATAGCAGCATAGATTGATCAGGTTGCTGTCCAGCGGCAAGACGGTCAACAACATGATCAAACAATCGGACTGATTTATTGGCTCGACTTAAAATCAGATCTCGTTCCAGGAAACGACCCGCCTCTTGCTTCGGAGTGTTTTCTTTAAGTCTAGCTATGTCTTCGTCCGAGGGTACTCCGTCGTATAATACATAGGATGAATCCCAGGCTTCGGCGATTACGCGATCGGTACGTTGGTCCTCTGGTAAGGCTGTTGAAAATGCCACAAGACTATAAATATGACCTGAAAGAGAGAGGGAATAAACAGCATGCCCAAATCCCTCACTATTAATTTCCCATACAGGGCGGCTGACGACGGCGTTCTCATTGGCAAGGCGTCTAATTAGAGTTCGCATAAAACTCAAACGCGTTGGAAAAAATGCGCCCATCCTGTCTAGACGCATTACTTCACTCGGCGCTCGAAGGGCCGTTTGTGGGAAAAGTGGATCGCTGTGCTTAGCTGTCGTCATACGGGCAAAGGCTCAAAGGAATTTTCATAAAAGCGCAACCAGTTACCGCCCATGATAGCGTCAACTTCGGTTTCCGCAAAGCCTACCGCCATCAATCCCACAGAAATATTATTGAAATCCCGGCTATCCCGGAACCAACTTGGTTGGTCGGGAAATCCCGCGTTGGAAGCTGAACCTTCGCCATAATCCATTTGCTTGGACCATCTTCCATTTCTCATCCAAGTTACGACGCTATCTGGCTGACTCTGACAAAGATCCGAGCCGATACCCAGATTTTCGACGCCGTATTTCTCCGCGGCTTGCGCAATCATCGTACAAAAACTGCTAAGGGAACAATTTGAACTATCCTTCAAATGATGAGGATAGATGGAAAACCCGACCATTCCGCCAGAACCTGTCAGTGCTTTCAGAACTTCATCCGACTTATTCCGGAGCGCTGGATGCCACCACGCGGGATTGGCGTGAGTAATAGCAATGGGCCGCGCTGATATTTCAATTGCATCGAGCGTCGATCGTTCCGCCGAATGGCTCATATCAACAACAAGACCCACCCTGTTCATTTCCGCTATTGCCTGCCGCCCAAATCGCGTGACACCGCTATCCTCTTCTTCATAACAACCCGTGGCAAGCAAGGATTGATTGTTATAAGTGAGTTGCATAAAGCGTATTCCAAGTGTGTGGCAAATTTCGATTAACCCAATGTCATCTTCAATCGGTGAGGGATTTTGGAAACCGAAAAATATGGCGGTGCGTTTCTCCAACTTGGCAACGGTGACGTCTGCCGCTGATCTTCCCATAAAAATAAGCTCTGGATATTGCTCGAACCACCGGTTCCATTGCTCAATTGCCAGCACCATTTCGCGGAAGGTTTCATGGTATGCAATGGTCACATGTACCGCATGCACTCCCCCTTCATTCATTTGACGGAAAATTTCCTTTGACCAATTGGAATATTGCAGACAATCAATTCGCAGCTGATTAGACATTTTTTCCCCTTATCCAGGTACGCGTGCAACTCTCGACAAGAGTCTGCAATTGCGATTCCCATAATGAACAAATTAAATTCAGCTATTGTAAGACAGCACGCAACCGGATATTTTTGTTATCTATTTCAAAAAAATTGAAATGCGGGATAATGATCAAACTTGAAGCCGTGCGTGTATTCAT
This sequence comes from Sneathiella sp., assembly GCF_036960985.1. Taxonomy (NCBI): domain Bacteria; kingdom Pseudomonadati; phylum Pseudomonadota; class Alphaproteobacteria; order Sneathiellales; family Sneathiellaceae; genus Sneathiella; species Sneathiella sp. The sequence goes on from NZ_JBALWD010000010.1 coordinate 106,419, forward strand.
TTCTGTTGCTGAACTCGGCAATATCAAAGAGGCGGCGCGTAAGCTTGGGCGGACAGCTTCGGCCATTTCGATGACCTTGAAACAGGTAGAAGATGAAATTGGTAGCCCACTCTTTGCATCGGATCGAAAAAATAGCCTGACCGCCCTTGGAACTTTTATGCTTGATACTGGGCGATTGCAGGTGAAAGGCTATGACAAGGCCATACAAAAAATATACGCTTTCGCCGAAAATCGAATTGGAAATTTGAGCTTAGCGTCTGTCCCTTCCGTCGCGACAACCCTTATCCCTATATTGATGCCGGCATTTGTCGCAACTAGGCCTGATGTAGAAATAGAGTTGTTTGACGACGATACGCGTGGCGTTGAAACTATGGTGGAAACCGGACAGGCGGATATGGGTATCGCGGGGCAGCCTTCTTCAGATGCCCTGCTTTCCTTTGTTCCTCTTTTTCGGGATCAGTTTAAAGTAATTTGCAATTCGGACAGCCGCCTTATGGAAATATCGACGGCCCTTGAATGGACGGATCTGGAAGGAGAACCTCTTATTCTTAACGGGGCTTCGGATAGTATCATGGCACCCGGGTACCAAAGACTCAGAAGTAATGCGTCTTTTACGATCCGTAACGTCAGCTCACTTATGGCTCATGCAAAAACAGGGTTAGGGGTAACGATACTTCCCGCATTGGCAACCAATCAATTACCTGAGGGTGTCAGCGCATTGGCAATTGCGGATACCTCCATTAGCCGGACAGTAGGACTGATCGAACGGCGCGGGACAACTCGCAATCCAATTGCTGAAGCCTTTCTCGCATTCTTATTGGAAGAAATGCCAAACCTTATTGGTCGATTAAAATTATCTTCAGTTTAACCGGTTAAATAATCTATAGAGAAATTCTTTGCGCTTTCCCAAGGCTTTCTGCGAGACCTGCGGCGACGCTCGCGACAGCGAGATCCTGCAACCCGACGCCCGTACCATCAAAAATTGTAATCTCTTCAGCGGACATCCGCCCCCCCTCAGTTCCATTGATCACCGCTCCAATGGGAACAATATCTTTTTCGAGAATTAGGTTTTCTGCGATCGCATGCTGACACTCGCCAATTGTTATGGATTGAGCAACTTCGTCCGTGAATACCTTTGCCGCTGCGATCAAAGCTGGATCCAATTCCTGCTTTCCCTTCGTATCTGTGCCCATACAAGCTAAATGGGTTCCGGGCTTGATCCATTCTTTCATCAACAAGGCTTCATGGGCCGACGTAATTGTAATGATGACATCAGCTTCTGCCCCCAATTTCTCCCGCTCCACTACGTCAAATGGAAGGCCTAAGTCATCGGCTACGCCTCTTAGGCTCTCCAACATTTCCGCATGTAAGTTCCATGCAACGACCCGTTCAAAATCTCTTTGCTCAGCTGCGGCACGTAACTGAAATGCCGCTTGATGACCGGCACCAACCATGCCGAGCACTTTGGAATCTTTCCGTGCAAGATGTGAGATAGACACAGCGCTGGCAGCTGCTGTTCTCACAGCGGTCAGATAATTGCCACCAACCAGCGCACGCAATTGACCTGTATCTGGATCAAACAGAAATACTGTCGATTGATGGTTGGTTAGTCCCTTATCAATATTTCCCGGCCAATAGCCACCAGATTTAAGGCCCAACGCCAACCCTTGACGATCGAAACCTGATTTGAAGCCGTACAGCGCATCCGCATAGCCAATCGCTTCGCGAATGACAGGAAAATTATAGGCGTCTCCTTTTGCCATGGCGGCAAAAACATTTTCGACGGCAGTAAAAGCGTCATCACGTCCGACAACCTCCCGACACACTTCTTCCGAAACTACAAGCATCCGAACCTCTTTCTACAATGCCAAACCACGAGCGGTGACAGGCCATAAACATTCTACTTTGCCGTTGCGTACGCCGACATACCAATCATAAACATTGCAGGTAGGGTCGCAGTGACCGGGAATGAGTTTCAGCTTGTCATTCAGCTTCAAGATATTGGAAGGATCTGAAATAACCCCATGCTCGTCAGAACACTTAATATATTCCACATCAGTTCGACCAAAAATCACAGGTAAACCGGAATCAACACTTTGCGCTTTTAGTCCGGCGTCACAAATTGCGACCTCTTTTTTCGTCTTGGACATAATTGATGTCCAGATAAACAAGCTGTTTCGGAATTCTGATATAAAGTTTCCATTTTCATCTTTTACACGCTGATAATCAGCATCCATGAAAACGTAAGAGCCGCACTGCATTTCGTTGTAAATGCCTGAACTTCCTTCAAAATAATAAGAACCCGATCCAGCGCCACCAACAATGTCGCACTCCAAACCTTCTTTTTTCAACAGCTCGATTGTCTCCGCGACCTGGGCGACAGCCGTGTTAATCTTGGCTTTGCGTTCTTCAAAATCGTGCATATGTTGGGCAGCGCCTTGATAGGCTTGGATACCAGCGAATGTCAGTCCGGCGCTGCTTGCAATTTTCATAGCAAGCTCGACAACCGGTTGCCCCCATTGCACGCCGCAACGGCCTGCGCCACAGTCAATTTCCACAAGGCATTCTATAGCTGTACCTGCCCTCATTGCAGCGGCCGAAAGATCATCTATGTTTCCAAGATCATCAACGCAAACAATTACGCGTGCTTTTCCCGCCAATAGGGCAAGTCGTTCAATTTTTCGCGGATCGGCGACTTGATTGGAAACAAGGACGTCTTTGACGCCCCCCGCAACAATCGCCTCGGCTTCGGAAACCTTTTGGCAGCAAACACCACAGGCACCCCCATGCTCAATTTGGTATAAGGCTATATCTGCAGATTTATGTGTTTTCGCATGGGCACGAAGACGTATGTTCTTTGCTTCTACAAATTCACGCATATATTTGACGTTGCTCTCAAACGCATCCAGATCAACGATTAAGGCGGGCGTTGACACATCTTCCAGCGCCATACCAACTGCAGCGGGCACATTGAAACCGACAACCGGGTCCGTTATTTTCGTCATTGAGTTCATTTTTTCCTCCAGTGATTAAGAATTCATCCAGGGCAGTTTTTTCAAATCCACATTTCCGCCCGTCAAGATCACGCCGACGCGCTTACCCACAAACTGATCCTTGTTCTTTAGAATAGTAGCAATGGCGACCGCACTGCTGGGTTCAATTACAATCTTCATACGCTGCCAAGCCAAATACATGGCATCGATAATTTCCGCCTCCGTCGCCAGCAAAATATCTTCTACGTGATTGGAAACGAAATGCCAGGTCAGATCTTTCAATGGCACTTTCAAACCATCGGCAATTGTGTCCGGAGCATCATCGGCGATGATATGCCCGGATTTAAAGGAGCGATAGGCATCGTCGGCGTTCTTCGGCTCGGCTGCATAAATTTTAGTATTGGGCGATATGGTAGAGAGCGTAAGACACGAGCCGGAGATCATGCCACCCCCGCCGATGGGCGCAACAACCGCATCAAGATCCGTGACATCTTCGACCAACTCCTTTGAGCAAGTAGCCTGTCCTGCAATAACCCGGGGGTCATTATACGGATGTACGAAGTCCGCGCCGGTTTTGGCGACGACTTCGGCAAAAACGGCTTCGCGAGACGAGGTACTGGGCTCGCATTCAACAACCTTGCCACCATATCCACGAACGGCCGCTTTTTTTGCTTCCGGTGCCGTCCTCGGCATAACCACCGTTACCGGGATCCCGCGCCGTCCCGCTGCATAGCTAAGGGACAACCCGTGATTTCCGGACGAATGCGTTGCAACACCAGTTGCAGCCTCTGCGTTACTAAGGCCGAAGACAGCGTTGGACGCACCTCTGGCCTTGAATGCACCGGCTTTTTGAAAATTTTCACATTTAAAAAACAGATTTGCCCCTGTCAATTCGTCAAAAAAACGCGAGGTTAGTACAGGCGTCCGATGTATATACGGCGCAATCCGGCTATGAGCAGCGACAACGTCGTCGTAACTCGGGATATGTAATTGAGTATCCTGGTTCATCTGCCTCTCACGCCGCATGTTGTTTCGAGATTTCGGTAGAATGTCGGTAGTATTCCTGAGCGGCGGATACCCCCGATCCAAGTTCTACTGGATAATTCAAGTCCTTCATGGCCATCTCAATCGTCGCAATTCCGGAAAGGGCCATCACATCAGTGAGAGATCCTAAGTGACCAATCCGAAAAGCCTTGCCTGCCATCTGACCGAGCCCGACCCCGAATGACACGCCATAAGTATCAAAGGCGTGATTTGTTAGCACGTTGCTGTCAAAGCCTTCAGGCACATAAATCGCGCTGACCGTATCCGAATATAGGTCGGAAGACCGCGCACATAGGCTCATGTTCCAGGCTTGAACCGCACGGCGCACGCCTTCAGCAATGCGCGTATGTCGGAGGAACACGTTGTCGAGCCCTTCTTCAAACAACATATCGAGACTTTCCCGCATCCCATAAATGATCTGCAAAGGCGGTGTATAGGGATAACCTCCCTTTTTATTGGCGTTTTTCATATCCCGGAAATCGAAAAAGCATCTCGGACAGGTAGCCGTTTCACAGGCTTTCATGGCTTTCTCGCTCACGCCAACAATCGCCATTCCGGTCATCAACATAAAGCCTTTTTGCGATCCAGAAACCGCGAGATCAACGCCCCACTCGTCCATCCTAAAATCCATGGAAGCAAGCGAACTGACGCAATCCACATAAAGCATAGCCGGATGTTGGGCCGCGTTCATGGCACCGCGTACCGCCTTGATATCACTAACGACGCCAGTTGCTGTTTCATTATGAGTGACCAGGACAGCCTTGATTTCATAATTTTTGTCTGCGGCAAGACGTTCCGCATAACGATCCGCCGGTGCGCCATCACCCCATTCACAATCAATGATTTCCACATCAAGATTATGCCGTTGGCAAAGGTCAATCCAGCGATGGGAAAACATTCCATAACGTGCCACCAAAACCTTGTCACCAGGCGAAAGAGTGTTGGTTATCGCGGCTTCCCAACCACCCGTACCACTGGCCGGAAAAGTGATGACATATCCGTTCGCTGTTTTGAACACCTTCTTTAGGTCCTCGAGCATTGGGATCAGCAAATCCACGAAGTCAGGCGCGCGGTGATCTGTTGTCTGAACATTCATGGCGCGACGCAAACGGTCCGGGATATTAGTTGGCCCAGGAATAAAAACAGGGTTTTGACTGCTCATTTGTTTTCCTCTTTTGTTATCTGCTCCTAAGTATAGGGCTGATAATTATTTTTGCAATTTTTCTGAAATATTATTCCATTTTATCCTATTAAATATGTAACCTATTGTTATTATTGATATATTAATTTTTCACTTTTTTAGAATATTTTTCCTTTAAAAAATAAATTTTAGAAGGTAGGGTAAAAATAGGTGATTTGGATATGTCAGGGAGTAACTTGTTAAATGCAACAATCAACGCCGAAGCGCTCTCGTGGTCGCCCGAGATCAGTCTCCGCTGAAGGACAAGGGTCCACCGTCAAGGCGTTGGATCGTGGATTGGTTCTTTTAAAGGCGATGGAGCGGGTCGGGAAAACAACACTGACGGAACTGGCGCTACAAATCGGCCTTCCTCCGTCGTCCGCCCATCGGCTGCTGATCACCTTGCAAAAGCACCGATTTGTTGAGTTTGACGCCAGTACACAGGAATGGACGATAGGTGTTGAAGCCTTCCGCATTGGCAATGCCTTCGTCCAGCAAACCAATCTGGTCGAAGCCGGTCGCGACGTCATGCGTCGCTTGATGGAAGAGACAGGGGAGACTGCAAATCTCGCCATCGCCGATGATGGCGAGGTTGTTTTTGTCAGCCAAGTGGAAACCCAAAATCCCATTCGGGCCTTCTTTAGTTCTGGCACACGGGGCCCTATCCATGCCTCAGGTATTGGAAAAGCATTGTTGGCGGAGCTTCCCAGAAAAAGCGTTGAGATGATCCTTCAAAAACACGGCCTGCAACAATTTACAGAAAAATCGCTCACGTCTGCAGACGCTCTTTTCTCAGATCTTGAAAATATTGCCGACCGCGGATGGTCGTTTGACGATGAAGAAAGATATTCCGGTATGCGGTGCATTGCGGCAGCTATCCATAATTATCATGGGGAAGCTATCGCCGGCATATCTATTTCTGGACCGACTGCCCGCTTCCCGGATGCCAGTATCGCGGAACTCGCGCCAAAAGTTAAACATGCCGCTGCGGAAATCACGTCACTTATCGGCGGAACTGCTCCTGATTCCTAGGCAACAATGTCAATAATTACGGTCTTTAGACGGTTGAATTCCATATTTCTTTAGATAGCTTCTACTCAGTGTTTCGACATTTGAAAACCCGCATTGGATGCCAATATGCCCGACAGAGGCTGGAGAGTTCTTGAGCAAGGCCCGCGCATTTTCAAGCCTTAAATTTAGGTAATAACGGGCCGGTGTTTCCCCAAAAAATTTCTGAAACTTTCGCCGCAATTGCCATCCCTTTAAATCCGTTTTCCGAGCCAATTCGGCAATCGACACCGGAGCATCAATTGTGTCCTGCATAATTTCAACGGCCAGCGCCAACCGTCGATCGAGCCGCGCGACTGACCAATCCTGCCCCAATTCAATTTGTGCCAACGAGGTCGTCAATGGACGATAATTAAGTGCCTCTGCCACGGCTTTAGATAGCTTTTTGTCCTCGCAGAAGGCGATGAGGGCAAGCGTCATATCCAGCGTCGCGACCCCGCCGGCACTAGAGCAAAAATCACCTGAAAAATCGAATAGCCGATCAATAAATATCTGCGCCGGATGTCGATCACGAATAGCCTTCAGGCTTTCATGATGAACGGCGGCCTTTCGGTTTTTCAAGATGCCGGCTTCGGCCATCAATAAAGCCCCTGTATCAACACACCCCAAAAGAATATGACGCGCCGCATGTTTACGCACAAACTTTATAGCAGGTTCTGTGACTGTTTTTTCTGGAAAATACGACGCCAGTATTAGCAGGATATCCGGTGAATACTCCTCATCAAAGCTGTGGTCCGCCATTATTTCAATTTTACTGGAAGAGTGAACAGGCTCCCCGGTCTCGGTCATAATTTTCCATTCGAAAACCGGAACGCGGCTCTCCCTGTTGGCGATGCGCAAAGGTTCGATGATCGATGACAGCGAGATCATCGGGAATCCGTTGAACAAAACGATACCAACCCTTTTCATTTTATGAAAACCTCCGTAACTTTTGATCAACAAATATTGTTTTTCCGTCAAACTGTTTTTTCAATTTCACGATATTCTTGTAAAAAGTCAAAGGGAGTCTTGCTATGAATTCCGCACCTCTATTTGCACAACAGGTCTCATCGAGGCTTGAAATACCGGATATGGGTATTTGGCCGATCACTGCTCAGATCAAGCGCGCGCGCCTCGTCGACGGCGACCTTATCGTCGACTGGGATGATCAGAAGAGCAGCCGTTTTCTAGCCTTATGGTTACGTGAACAATGTCCCTGCACCATTTGTCATAGCGACATCACACGAGAAACCTTGATTGATATCACCGACATCCCCATGGATATTCAAGCGATGGAATGCCGATTGGACGAGATGGGGTATCTGCTTGTGACCTGGTCCGACCAGGGTCATGCCAGCCGATATCATCCGGGTTGGCTGCGGGCCAATTGTTATGATGACTGGGCGCGTGCGGAACGCGGTCATACAAGGCCGACATGGGGATGTGATTTTACTGTGCCGGAGTTTGACGCCACCGGTATTATTGAAAATGATGATCATTTATATGAGTGGCTGACGGCGCTGGATAGCTATGGCTTGACGCGACTTCAAAATGTCCCTCTGGAACATGGCAGAGTGGCACATCTGGCGGAACGCATTGGCAAGATCAGGAGCACAAATTTCGGGACCGTTTTTGACGTCGTCTCGAAACCCGATGCAGATTCCAACGCCTATCTTTCCGTGGAATTGCCGCTGCACATGGATTTGCCAACTCGGGAAACACCGCCCGGCCTGCAGTTTCTACATTGTATTGAAAATGCGGCGGACGGCGGGGAAAGCCGCTTTGCCGATGCCTATCATGCGGCCAAGATCCTCAAAGAAGAAGCTCCGGATATCTTTCGAATTGTCACCACCGTTGATTATTGTTTTCAGAACCGTGCCGTCGATTGTGATTACCGGGCCAGTGGGCCGTTGATCAAACTCGATTCCAGAGGCGAACCAATTGAATCCCGGATCAATACGTTCCTGACAGCGCCGTTCACACATCTGCCTCATGAAGAGGTGAAAGCCGCGCTCGAGGCAAAGCATTATCTCATGCGGTTATTGAACGAGGACCGCATGCGGGTTCAGTTCAAAATGGCGCCCGGCGACATGGTCGCCTTCGATAACCGGCGGGCGCTGCATGCGCGCACCGAGTTTTTCCCCAACACCGGCCACCGGTATCTGGAAGGATGTTATCTGGATCGGGATGATCTTGGCTCACGCCTTCGAATGCTGGAGCGGGCGAAAACCATCGCGAAAGACGCTACCCGTTAAGGGCGCGAATACCCCTGCCGGTAAAATTTGGCACCTGCAAATGCTGATGAGCTGACCAAATCGTCGACAGAGGGGCGGCAAGACCGCTGCCAAATTCACTGGCACTTCCGGCGTTGGTATCCACATGCATGAGCATCTGTTCGGCGGTCGCCAGCACCTCTTCACTTCTGTCGAGGGTCATGACATGTAAAATTCTGACCCGCTTGCTATCCAGACCCAAAAGTTGAGTTGTCACGGAAACCCGCTCCCCTTGCGCGACTTCCTTCAAATGGCGCAAATGAGTTTCGAGCGTGTAGACAGAGTGTCCATCCGCGAGATACGCCGCATCCATACCGATATAAGTCAGGAGCTCATCCGTGGTTTCCCCGAATAATTGCAAGTAACGATGCTCGGTCATATGACCATTATAATCAATCCAGTCTGATTTTATGTTGGTCTTGAAAAGCGGCAACGGGTGCTGGAGATCCAACTCGGCAGTCGGTCTCGAAGCTTTAAGCGCCGTCTCATAATCGTCCAGAACTTCCCCGGCACCCCAGTCCAATTTCTGCAGAACCTTAAGAAAACCGACCAGACCGGTATCGCGAATTTGCTCCAGTTCCTTGATCGAAAGGTCGCCTGCCTGGTCGTCGGATTGCTGGGCAATCAGATTGATAAAGTCATCGTCCAGCTCTGGCACGTCCATCAATTTTGTCCAGGGCCATTTCAACGACGGCCCGAATTGCGACAGGAAATGCTGCATGCCCGCGTCACCGCCGGCGATGCGATATACTTGAAAGGTGCCCATCATGGCCCAGCGCAACCCTGCCCCATAGCGAATGGCATCGTCAATTTCCTCAACAGTGGCGATGCCGTCTTTGACCAGCCATAAAGCTTCACGCCAATAAGCCTCCAGCAGACGGTCGGCGATAAAGGCATCAATTTCCTTTCGCAGCACTAACGGCTTCATACCAAGGCTTTGGTAAATTTCCGCGGCCCGCGACTTGCTGTCTGCCGAGGTTTGTTCCCCGCCGCAAATTTCTACCAGCGGCAGCAGGTAAACCGGGTTAAACGGATGCCCCACCATAAACCGTTCCGGATAGCTCAGGTTCTTTTGCAAGTCTGTCGGCCGCAGCCCGGATGTGGACGAACAAATCAACGCTGATGTCGGGGCATGGCGATCAATCTCCGCCAATATGGATTGCTTGAGGTCAATATTTTCAGGCGCGCTTTCCTGAATGAAATCAGCACCCCGAACAGCGGTTTCAATATCCGCCGCAAGGCTTAAGGTTCCCTTCGGTGGCCGGTGAATACCCAGCAGCTCGTCATAGGCCCGCTCGGCGTTGTCAATCAGGCCGGTCACTTTAACGAGGGCATCCGGCGCCGGGTCATACAGCGCGACATCTATCCCGTTCAGCAAAAACCGGGCGACCCATCCGCCGCCAATGACACCGCCGCCAATAATAGCAACTTTCGATACTGCCTGCATGTCGGTTGCCCTCTAGCGTTTGATCAGTTTCAGTTTCTTGCGGACGTCATCTGGACCCAGAATACGGGCGCCCATGGCCGTCAGGATTTGATGCGCCCGAGCAACCAGATCACCGTTAGAGGCCAGCGCGCCTTTACCCAGATACAAATTATCCTCCAGACCAACCCGGACATTGCCGCCGGCTAGCGCCGCCATGGCGACATAGGGCAACTGCATGCGTCCGATGGAAAAGGCAGAATAGGTCCAGCTATCGGGAATATTGCGGGTCATCGCCAGCAAGCTCAGCGGATCATTCGGCGCCCCATATGGAATCCCCATACAGAGCTGCACCATGACCGGATCTTCAATAAGGCCTTCCGCCACCAGCTGCTTGGCCATGACCAGATGCCCGGTATCGAAAACCTCTATTTCCGGGCGCACGCCAAGCGCCGTCATCTGCCGTGCCATCTCCCGCAGGATGCTCGGCGTATTGGTCATTACATAGTCGCCTTCGGAAAAATTCATGGTGCCGCAATCAAGGGTACAGATTTCCGGCAACAAGTCGCGCACATGGTCCATACGCTCTGTAGCACCTACCATATCTGTTCCCACCGGGTTAAGCGGTAACGGCTGCTCCACCCCACCAAACACCACGTCCCCGCCCATTCCGGCCGTCAGGTTGATAATAATATCCGTTTCCTGACTGCGAATGCGGTCCACCACCTGCTTATACAGCTCGGGGTCCCGGGACGCGGCGCCGGTCTGCGGATCCCGAACATGAATATGGGCGATGGCCGCCCCTTCTTTGGCCGCTTCTATCGCCGCATCGGCAATCTCAGCCGGCGTGACAGGCACTTTATCGCTTTTCCCCGCACTATCGCCCGATCCCGTTACCGCACAGGTTATAAAAACATCCCAATTCATTCACTTGCCTCCACAGATTGTCAGATATTCAGTATAGGGGGATCGTCGCAAATGAATTTGTCCTAAAAATGCAATTTTCTGATCAAAAAACACACCTTCGTTGAATTGTCGGCGGAATTCATGGTATCCGCGGATAGTTAGATATTAATTTCGATATTTTATCTATTTATCAAATATATTCGATTAAATATTGACATGCTTGAAAATTACGGCCTTTTATCAGAGAACAAAATCGGAGGGAAAATGCGCTTACTATCGTTCCATCTTGAAAATTCACGCCGGATTGGCGTTGAAAGCACCAATGGTGTCATCGATCTTACTGCGCTCATTCCGGAACTGCCGACGACTTTACGCGAAATTCTGGCGCAAGATCGGCTACCGGAAATCGAGACAGCCCTTTCCGCCAACCCAACTGTGCCGCAGCTCGCCCTCGAAGACCTTTCGCTCTTACCACCGATTGAGGATGCTGAAAAAATCATCTGCATCGGCCGTAACTATGCGGCGCATGCGAAAGAAGGCGGCGCAGAAACGCCCACATATCCAGAAATATTCATGCGAACGAATGGTTCCCTGATTGCCGATGGCGACGCCATTGTCCGACCTGATTGCTCCGATAAGCTGGATTTCGAGGGCGAACTGGTTGTCGTCATCGGCAAGGAAGCCCGACATATCAGCGAAGCGGATGCCCTCGATTATGTGGGCGGCTACTCAATTTTCAATGACGCCACCTTGCGGGACTATCAACGGAAAAGTTCGCAATGGACCATCGGCAAGAATTTCGACAATACCGGCGCCTTCGGCCCCATTCTTGTGACGCCGGAAGAACTTCCGCCCGGTGCCGACAACCTGTCCATCCAAACTCATTTGAACGGTGAGTTGATGCAGGATGCCACGACCGCCGATCTTGTTTTTCCCATCGCCAGGTTGATCGCAATACTGAGTGAATGCCTGACCTTGAAACCCGGTGATGTCATTGTTACGGGCACGCCGTCCGGTGTCGGTTACGCCCGCACGCCTCCCGTCTGGATGAAAGCCGGTGATGTCTGCGAGGTCAGCATTGAAGGCATTGGAAAGCTTTCAAACCCCATTTACGAAGAGTGTTTGTTCTAGTCCTATGGATCCGCACGTCGCCTTAATCGATAAACGTGGATCCTGATGTATCAATGATTTTGGCGGTGCGCTTATAATGATTGCACAGAAGGTCAACTGCCGTATCCGCATCGCGCGCGATGGCTGCCGAAAAAATAGCCAAATGCTCGTCTTTTGGATCTCGCGCAGGGAAGCTCGTCGCCACAGCCAATTGCCGATATCGATCTGACTGATCATGCAATTGCTCGCAAAAGCCCATAAGCCACCGCGACCCACAAGCCGAGATCAGCGCCATGTGGAATTCACGATGCTGGATTTCCCATTCGGGATTGCGCGCATAATTTTCTTCATCGGTGAACCGCGGAACTTTGGATAAACGATGATGAACCACGACAAGTTTTTCTTCCCAGGCATCGTCACCATTCGCAATAGATTGGCGCAGGGCTGTTTCTTCCAGCCAACAGCGGGTTTTCACCAGCTCGTGCAATTCGGCCCGGCTGACAGAGGCAACATGAAAACCACGCTGTTCTTCGCGCACTACGAATCCATCGGAGGAAAGTCGATTTAATGCTTCGCGTATGGGACTATTACCCGCATCATAAAGTTCTCTCAACTCCTCTGTCCGTAGCTTCTTCTCCGGCGACAGGGCGCCTGATAATATATCCGAACGAATGCGGTCATAAACTGTTGTGGCAAGGGTCGAGCTCGCAGTTTTTACTTTTTTTCGGGGTGCTTCCCGATCAGTGGCCAATTCGCTCATTTGCGTCATTTCCCATAAAAGGTATCATAATCCTAATTGCCAAAGCCGGGAGATTTTACGACGAATTCGCGCGCAAGTCACCTAAACTCTATTTCACAATTGCGAAATAACACCGTGTATTGTCCCGCCGCATCGATCAAACGCTAAAGAGGAAAACCGTCATGTCCGATTATTACGTCAAGCATCTCACCGTCCCACTGCCGCTATCCCAGGCGGAGAAAATCATCGATTTCGCCTTGCAGGCCGGACGAGACGCAGAGCTGTTGCCTCTGACCGTGGCCGTACTGGATTCCGGTGGGCATTTGCTGGCCTTCAAGCGCGATGACGGATGCGGCATTCTGCGCGGTGATGTTGCCATTGGAAAAGCCTGGGGCGCTCTTGGTATGGGGATTTCCAGCCGCACCATTCGCGATCGTCTGGCCGACAGACCGGCGTTTCAAGGCGCCCTCAGCGCAGCCTCCCAGGGGCGGTTTATACCGGTGCCGGGGGGTGTCCTGATTTGCAATGATAGCGGCGAGGCAATCGGAGCTATCGGGATCAGCGGGGATGCTTCGGACAAAGATGAATATTGCGCGATCGTCGGCGTCAAAAAGGCTGGCCTTACGCCCTCGCCGGAAGATCCATCAGAAAACTGGGACAAGGCGGGCCTCTAACACACCGGGCAGCGGGCTCTGTGATACCTAACTGGCGCTATGATATTCTCTTCAGACTCTTCGGAATTGACGAAAGAATTCTAGTATTTTCGAAATTATCGTATATAATTAAAAAAAAACGATTTAAATCGATAAATTGGGAGGAACAGGTTATCGATTATTCGGCCAAAGAGCAGAATATGCCGGCTTGGGTGAACGGATTGGCCTACGCCATTGCGGCCGCAATCCCACTCCTCAGCATCCTTTGGGCCCTGCAGGCGCCGATCACACTTGGACTGGAAGTGGCGCGGGAACAATTTCTAGCCTGTGTCCTGGGCCTGGCCATTTCCTTGTCCTTCCTGAACCGCGCAACCAGAGGAGGTCGGGGGACTATTCTCATTTTTTGCGCGCTGCTTGCTTTGGCAACCTTTTCGTTTGTTGGTATTGATTATGCCCGATTCCAGTTCGATTTTCCCTACCTCACCGTGGAAATGCAGATCTTGTCTGCCATTGCAACCTTATTGGCAGCCATCGCCATCTGGCGGACAGGCGGATGGATTCTGCTGGTGATTATCGGGCTATTTTTTGTCTATACACTGTTTGGGGCTCATTTGCCGGCACCCCTTACAGCATCGCCAGCGACGTTGCCGGAAACCTTGGTTTATCTCACCTTTGATCCCAACGCCATACTCGGCACCCCGCTCAGTGTTGTCGCCTCCATCGTCATCGTCTTCATCTTCTTCGGCAAGCTTCTGGTTAAGACCGGCTGCGGTGAATTCTTTATTGATCTGGCCATGGCGTTGATGGGGCGGCGGCGCGGCGGGGCCGCAAAAATATCCATTGTCTCTTCCGCTTTGTTCGGCTCGATTTCCGGCAGTGCCATTTCAAATGTGGTGACGACGGGCGTCATGACCATCCCCCTCATGAAACGCTCCGGTTATAACTCGGCGCAGTCAGGGGCCATCGAAACCATCGCCTCCACGGGCGGACAATTGATGCCGCCAATTATGGGCGCGGCGGCCTTTCTGATGGCACAATCCCTTGAAATTCCCTATTCAGAAGTGGTGATCGCGGCGATCATTCCGGCGGTGCTATATTATGTCTCGGTGTTTTGCCAGGTTGACCTTATTGCGGCCCGTGACCAGATCTCGACAGCAGAAAAAGAGACCCGACCGGTTGTAGACATTCTCAAAGAGGGCTGGCATCTTATCTTGCCGTTCGTCGTTCTGCTGGGAGCCATGTTCCAGTTCCACGTGCCGGCGGAGCTGGCCGCACTCTATGGCGCTGTCTCCATCGTCATCGGTGGTGCCCTGCGCAGTTATCAGGGGCATCGTCTGTCGATCAAAGGGCTTGTCGCTTGTTTTCCCGAAACCGGCAAGTCGCTGGTTGAGCTGACCATGATCGTTGCCGGCGCCGGCTTCGTCATTGGGTTGTTGAACTTATCGGGCGGCGGATTTGCCCTGACCCTGGCCCTCATCGATCTCGGTGGCACCCATATCGCGGCTCTGCTGGCGGTATCCGCCGGTATTTGTATTTTCCTCGGCATGGGGATGCCGACCTCTGGTGTCTATGTTCTTTTGGCTGCCTTGGTCGCCCCTTCGCTGGTCGAAACGGGCATCGCGCCGCTGGCCGCCCATATGTTCATTCTGTATTTCGGCATGATGTCCATGATCACCCCGCCTATTGCGCTGGCCGCTTTTTCCGCGGCGACCATCAGTGGGGCAAGCCCCATGCGCACCGGCTTGGCGGCCATGCAAATGGGCTGGGTTGCCTATGTGGTGCCTGTTTTATTCATCTTCAGTCCAGCCTTGCTCATGAACGGCAGTACTGCCGTCATTCTGCAAAACCTGTTTTTTGCCGTGTTTGGCGTATATCTGATTTCTGTCGCTGTCGTCGGATATTTCGCCCGCCCACAATCCGCACCGTTTCGATTGTTTTTATTGATAGCCGGAATTGCCGCTTTATTGCCGAGCGGGACGTTGGCCAATGGTCCACTGCCCATGGTGATAGCGACGCTGCTGGGCGGCAGTTATTTGCTGTGGGATCATTTGTCCGCCCGGCGCGCTGCCGTCACCTAACACATGAACGAAATTGATATAAAAGGAGCAAAACATGAAAAATTTTAATGTATTGGTGATGGGGGTTGCACTTGCGGGTTCCCTCACTTTCAACGCCCAGGCCGAAACTTATTCCATGGGAACCAATCAGCAGGGCTCGCTTTTCTATTCCATGGGCGCGGCCATTTCAAAAGTTCTGGTCGAAAAAACCGGTGAGCAATATCGCGTCGCGCCGTATGCCGGATCCTCCACATATATCCCGCTGATCAATACGGGCCGTCTGGCCTTCGGATTTGCTAATGGCGGCGAAGCCACATTTGCCTATGAGGGAACGGGAAGTTTTGACCAACGCCCAAACAAGAACCTGCGCCTGGTCGGCGTGGCGTTCGAAACCCAAACATCATTCGCGGTACCAACGAATTCGGACTTCAAAACCATCACCGATTTGAAAGGCGCGCGGCTGCCGTCGGGATATAATTCCGGCCGCACATTCCATTACTATTCGAATGCAGCGTTGGCCACAGGTGGGTTGACTATTGACGATGCAAAAAAAGTTCCCATGCCGAATTTCGTCAAGGCGATTAACGCCATGGCAGAAGATCGGGTGGACGCCGCCCTGGTTCCCATGAATGCCGGCGTCGGTAAAAAAGCCATGGCCACCATGAAAGACGGTTGGCGCTATGTCTCACTGGTTGATTCCCCAGAGGCCCAGGCGGCGGTCGCGAAAAACCTGCCCTCCGCAAGGATCGTCAGCATCGCGCCCAATAAAGGCAAAACCGGGGTTGTCACCGATCCGACTTATATGATTGAAGTTGACTTCTTTGTCTTGACCGGCGCCGATGTCTCCGACGACGTCGTCTATCAACTGACCAAAACCATGTATGAAAACAAGCAGGCACTGGGTGCGGCTTTTGGCGCCTTCAAGCGCTTCAAGCCCGACATGATGGTCCGCGAAAATCCGGTTCCCTATCATCCTGGTGCGCTAAAATTCTATAAGGAAATTGGTCAAATCAAATAATCACTCAAGGGCGGCAAGCAGAAAATTTGCCGCCCTTACTTTACCGCTTCCTGTCGCTAACTATAGATCTTGGCATGCCGCAAGATTAACCAGATAGACATCTAACTACCTGAAGTAGCAGAAAATATTGTTGCCAGTAGACGCAAACTCTATACTGTATATGCATGACTTCAGACTCTTCGATATTTGATGAAATGTTTGGTTCCGACAATCAGGTCCGCGAACCCTATGATGATTATCAAGGCTGGATCGAAAAAGAAGACGCCGCGCGGTTGCGCAAGAAGTCATTGGAATCTGAAGCTTTTTTTCGGCGTACCGGCATAACATTCAATGTCTATGGACGCGAAGAAGCCGCCGAGAGACTGATCCCGTTCGATATTATTCCCAGAATAATTTCCGCCCGCGAATGGGCCCGCCTGTCGCGCGGGATCGAGCAAAGAGTTCAGGCCATCAATGCGTTTTTGCATGATATCTACCACCGACAGGAAATATTGCGGTCTGGCCGTGTCCCGGCGGAACTTATCCAGAATAACGAGGCGTTTTTGCCGCAAATGATCGGTGTCTCGCCGCCCGGCAATGTGTTCACCCATATCGTCGGCACCGATATTGTCCGCACCGGCGAGAACGACTTCTATGTTCTGGAGGATAACGCGCGCACCCCCTCAGGGGTGTCCTATATGCTGGAAAACCGGGAAACCATGCTGCATATGTTTCCCGAACTTTTCGCCAAGATAAAAATCAAGGCCGTCAGCGATTATCCGAAAAATCTACGGCGTTCGCTAACCGCCTGCGCACCGCCCGCGTGTTCTGGTGATCCAGTGCTCGCCGTCTTGACGCCCGGTATTCACAACTCCGCTTATTTCGAGCATTCCTTTCTCGCCGACCAAATGGGTGCAGAACTTGTAGAGGGTCATGACCTCCGTGTGGTAAATGGCCGCATCGCCATGCGGACAACCCGCGGGTACGCCCCCATCGATGTCCTCTATCGTCGGGTCGATGATGATTATCTGGATCCCATGAATTTCAATCCGGGCTCACAGCTCGGGGTGCCGGGGATCATGGATGTCTATCGCGCCGGTGGTATCACAATCGCCAATGCGCCGGGCACCGGTATTGCCGATGACAAGGCGATTTATTCCTATATCCCGGAAATCGTCGAGTTTTATACCGGTGAGAAAGCAATTCTCAAAAATGTCCCCACTTGGCGTTGCGTCGAATCTGACGCTTTGGCCTATGTTCTCGATAATCTTGAAGAACTGGTGGTCAAGGAAGTTCATGGCTCTGGCGGCTATGGCATGTTGGTCGGACCGGCGGCAAGCAAACGGGAACTTGCAGCCTTTACAAAAAAGCTAAAAGCCAATCCCGGGAATTACATCGCGCAACCGACATTGTCTTTGTCGACGGTCCCTATCCTGACCAAAAAAGGCCTGGCGCCGCGTCACGTGGATCTTCGCCCCTTTGTCATGGTGTCCCCGCAGCGTATCGATATTACCCCGGGCGGGCTAACCCGGGTCGCCTTGAAAGAAGGATCCTTGGTGGTCAATTCAAGCCAGGGCGGCGGCACGAAAGACACCTGGGTATTGGAGGAATAACGAAATTATGCTGGGCAAAACTGCAGGCGGTGTTTTTTGGATGTTTCGCTACCTCGAACGGAGCGAGAATACCTCCCGTCTGCTGGACGCCGGATTTCGTATTGCGCTGACCCGATCGAGCGCCGCCGAAAGTGAATGGGAATCTGTTGTCGCAACTGCCGGATCAAAGCAATTATATCTTGACCAATATGATCATTATGAAGCGCAATACGTGATCGACTTCCTGCTGCGCGACCGAAGCAACCCGTCCAGTGTAATGTCTGTTATTGAAGAAGCCCGCAATAACGCCCGGTTGGTACGGACCGCCCTCACCCGGGAGGTCTGGGAAGCAACCAACGAATGCTGGATGACATTGAAAGCGTTGTTAGCCCCGCCCATCAATACCCGGGAACTGCCTGATATTCTGGGGACAATACGACAGCAAAGTGCCCTCGTGCGCGGTGCGTTGCACGGTACCATGCTGCGCAATGATATTTATGACTTTGCCCGGCTCGGAACGTTTCTGGAACGGGCCGATAATACGGCCCGTATCCTGGACGTGAAATATTACGTCCTCCTGCCGTCTGCGGCTTTTGTCGGTTCGTCCATGGATAATGTCCAATGGGAAACCATCTTACGCTCGGCGTCAGCGCAACGGGCCTTTCGCTGGATGCATCAAGGTGACATCAAGCCCAAAAGTATCGCCGAATTTCTGATGCTGGATCGATCGCTGCCAAGATCCCTCGGCTTTTGCTATGCCAAGGTCACCGATAATCTTGAGTATTTACAGGAAGATTATGGTGTCCGGCATGCCAGCCAAGATCAGGCAGGCGCCATCATGGCCCGGCTTCGCAACTGCACGATCGAGACGATTTTTGAGATGGGCCTGCATGAATTTATAACCGACTTCATTCGAGATAACATTGCGCTGGCGGCTCAAATCGAAGAAGATTACCGCTTCACAGGATGAGATAGCCCATGCGATTGAAAATTTCTCACACCACCCAGTATCAATATGACGAACCCCTGCAATATGGGTTGCAACAAGTTCGCCTGACGCCAAAATCCCGGGCCGGACAATCCATCATCAATTGGGAAACGGTTATCAACGGCGGCAAGAAAGAACTGGAATTCGAGGATCAGCATAACAATCACGTGCTTCTGGTCAGTGTCGATCCGGAATGCACGGAAATTTCCATTCGCTGCGCCGGTGAAGTTGAAACCACCAATGACGATGGCATCATTGGCAGACATGGGGGCTACGCACCGTTGTGGTTCTTTAACCGCTCAACGGAGCTGACCAAACCGGGCAAAAACATAAAGGTGCTGGTCAAAGAGCTTGGCACAGAATTTGTGAGCGATGTTGCCCGCCTGCATTCACTCTCCAGCCTGATATCCAGCAAGGTGTCCTATGAAACCGGTCGAACCCATTCGGAAACCACGGCGGAAGATGCCTTGATTTCTGGCCATGGCGTTTGCCAGGATCATTCTCATATTTTTCTGGCGGCGGCCCGGTCCATGGGATTCCCGGCCCGATATGTCAGTGGCTATTTGATGATGGATGACCGGATTGATCAAGATGCAACCCATGCCTGGGCGGAAGCACATATTTCAGGTATCGGTTGGATTGGATTTGATGTATCAAACTGTATCTCGCCGGACGAACGCTATATCAGGGTTGCGACCGGGCTTGATTACAAGGAAGCCGCGCCAATTTCCGGAATACGGATGGGCAGCAGCGAAGAAACCATGAGCGTGTCGCTGCAAGTGCAACAATAAAGTCCGTAAGAAAGAATAACCAAAACCCATGACGTATTGTATCGGAGTGCTCCTGAAAAAAGGGCTCGTCTTTATGTCAGATACCCGCACCAATGCCGGTATCGACAATATCTCGACTTTCAAGAAAATGCATACCTGGTCCAAACCCGGTGATCGGGTCATTACCATGTTGACGGCGGGCAACCTTGCCACTACGCAAGCCATTGTCAGCATTCTTGACGAACGGACAAAGGCCCCGTCTGAGCGCAGCCCCTCAATTTTTGAGGCCCCTTCCATGTTTCAGGTGGCCCGCTTGGTGGGTGAAACCATCCGAGAGGAAATCCAGACAAACGCCGGGGTCGGGGAAACAGCAGACTCTGCTTTCAATGCAACCATAATCCTGGGCGGCCAGATTAAAGGCGCACCGCCGCGCCTGTTCATGATTTATCCGGAAGGTAATTTCGTAGAAGCCTCCGCCGAGACGCCATTTTTTCAAATCGGCGAAACCAAATATGGGCGTCCAATCCTGATTAGGGTATTCGACAGCGAGATGAGTTTTGAAGATGCCACCAAATTGATGCTGGTCTCCTTTGATTCCACCTTGAAGGCCAATATGTCCGTTGGGCTCCCTCTCGATTTACAGGTGTATCAGACCGACGACCTTGATATCCTGCATAGTCATCGGATCGAAGCCGATGACGACTATTACAATTTGATTTCCACGGGATGGGGTGATGCCTTGAAGCAGACCTTTCTCTCGCTCCCGGAATTTACCTTTGATAAAGGAGAGGCTGAGTAGCCAGCAGCTTTTTTCGGGCCGGCCAAGTCGAGCAATCGGCCAGCTACATTATTCGCTATCAGTGTATTCCAGAATGTCTCCGGGCTGACATTCTAAATGCCTGCAAATCGCCTCCAGGGTGCTAATCCGAATTGCTTTTGCCTTTCCTCTTTTTAATATTGATAGATTTTGCTCGGTAATGCCGACCAACCGAGCCAATTCGTTAGATTTCATTTGTCTTCGGACCAACACAAGGTCGAGATTGATTTTAATTGCCATATCGAGCTCGATTATATTGTCATTTTATTTTCTTCAGCCAATACCCGGCCTTCGTCCATAACCCATGCAATGACATAGACAAACGCGGCGACCAGAATCACTGTTAACTCATCTGAGCCAAATTCTACACTTAAAACTCTTTCTCCCGGAGGATTCTCCAGCGAAAAAAGAACGCTTTTAACGGATTCATACGCGACGGACAAAAGAACCCAAAAAACCAGTAACTTTGCGGTTTTCTTAAACAGGACCACATGCTCAAACGAAAAAACGATCCCGCTTTTATACAATAAAAATATCTTCCTCAAACTAAGAAGGACGCAAACCAGAACAGTCAACGGAAATATGCTTGAAAAATAACCAGCTGCCAGTATTTCTGTTGGAAGTGACCGGGGGGCGATTGATGTCGTGCCTGTCGTGATGGCCTCTAACGGGAAATCGGTATTGTTTATGAGGAACCAAAACGATAGATAGTAAACGGGGATAATAACAATGCATATAGATAGTGCCCAATAAATCCAGTTACTCAACGTCTTTATTTTCGAGAAATTCCGCATGGTGACAACTCTCCTAGGTCTGGCTTAACTCGGAACATAAGATATAATTGATCGCTATTCAATAAATTATTATCGTTTTACGATAATTTATTCAATTGATGGCAAAATGAGTTTTGTGGATGCTCGCCGATTTACAGGTTTATCAGATCGACGACATTTGATATCCTGTCGTGCTATCGGATCGGAGCTGATGGTACTTAGTGCAACCTGATTTACACGGGATGAGGAGATATTTTGAAACAAGTCTTCTTCCCACTTCCCGAATTTTCTTTGATAAAGGGGATGCTGAGGAGTTGGCGCAGTTTTCGCTCCAGCCTCAATGCAACCGTAAAGATCGATGACCATATTTATTGAGGGTGCCAGCGTTATCACGATTGCCGTTGCAGTCTGGTTTTTGGGAACCGCCGTCAATCGCCTCGTGCCGATACTTGCACGCTATAATATCCCGGTTTCGGTTACCGGTGGTATTCTATGTAGCCTCATCACAACGCTGCTCTTTTACCTTTTGGATATCACTGTCGAGTTTGATCTGGATCTCCGCGATCTGCTTCTTCTTGTTTTCTTCTCCACCATTGGGCTATCGGCAAAGTTCAAGACACTGATCTCTGGCGGCAAGCCACTGATGTTACTTGTCCTTGCCGCCTTTGCCCTCCTGATCTTGCAAAATACCGTCGGTATATCCATGGCGTTTCTGTTTGGAGACAACTTGGGCTATGGCCTTTTTGCCGGCAGCATTTCACTGGCCGGAGGATACGGGACAGCAATCGCCTGGTCTGATTCCTCCCTGACGGCAGGTTTACCCGGGGCAAAGGAAGCCGGGATTGCCTTTGCCACTTTCGGGCTCATAGCCGGCGGGATTATGGGCGGCCCCATTGCCGAATGGCTGATCCGCCGCCACAAATTACAACACACCGCTGAGCAGACTGAAAATGCAGAGGCGGAAAACCAGCAACCAGCTCAACAAATCCTTCCTTCCATTTCTTCCACGCTCGGTATGGCCATGGCATTGGCGATCTGTGTTCAAGCAGGGGATCTTGTAAATATTTTCTTGTCGGAGAAAGGGTTTGAACTTCCCGGTTTTCTGACCGCCATGGCCGTCGGTATTATCATCACCAATTCTGCCGATGTTTTGAAAATCCGGCTCGATCCCGTAGCCCGTCAGAAGACGGAGGAAATCAGCTTGCAGTTATTCCTCTCCATGAGCTTGATGAGCATGCAATTGTGGATTTTAGCCGGCGCCTTCTCGACAATTCTGATCGTTATTTTTGCGCAGATGGCCGTGATCACCCTGTTTACTGTCTTTATTGTTTTTCGCTTAGCCGGCAGCGATTATGACGCCAGTGTCATGGCGGCCGGGTTTGCCGGTCTCGGCATGGGGGCGACCCCGGTCGGGATTGCCAATATGAATGCGGTGACCAGTAAATACGGCCCATCGACCAAAGCCTTCCTGATCATTCCGCTGGTCGGCGCTTTCTTTCTTGATATTGCCAATGCCTTCGTCATCAAGTTCTTCCTGAGCCTACCCTTTATGCAATAGGCTCAGTTTAAGCCGTCATGCTCGCCGGCCACATATTGATCACGTAGCACGAACTTCTGGATCTTACCCGATCCGGTCAGCGGGAAATCCTTGACGAAGCACCAGATTGCCGGTGTTTTCTGTGGTGCCATATGTTCACGGCAGTAGCGGCGCAGCTCCAGGTGATCCGCCGTCGCCCCTGGCTCTGGCCGGACAAAGCAAGCAACAATTTCGCCCCATTTTGGATCCGGAATACCAACCACAGCGATTTCCGCCACCATCGGATGTTCTAGCAACACATTCTCGATTTCCGCCGGGAACAAGTTCTCCCCACCGCGAATAATCATTTCCTTCACCCGGCCGGTGATACGCAGATATCCGCGACTGTCCATGGCGCCCAGATCCCCCGTATGCAGCCAACCCTCCGCATCAATTGTTTCTGAGGTCGCGGCTTCATTTTCGTGATAGCCAATCATCGTACAATAACCGCGCACGCAAATCTCGCCCACCGTATCAATCGGAACCACCTTGTTGTCCTCGACGCTGCGAATAGAGGTTTCCGTTTGCGGCATGGGCTGGCCGATGGTCGTGCAGATATCCTCGATCGTGTCGGTATGGTGATGCTGGCTGAGGAGGGGATAGGTTTCCGTTTGACCATAAACCGTTTCAAAATCGCAGCCAAAGGCGTCACATACATTGCGCACAAGCTCCGGTGCCACCATGGATCCACCGGAGATGACTACCGTCAGCGAAGAAGTATCCCGTTTATGATTTTCTAACGCCTCCAACATTCCGACCAACATCGTCGGCACACCCAGAAAAGCCGAGATTTTTTCCGCCTCAATCAAATCCAGAACAGCGATGGGGTCGAATACTTTTACAATCAACATCCGACAACCAACCTGCACGGAACCCAATGTCATCATACCGCAGCCGCTGGTATGGAACATCGGCATAAAATTCAACCAACTAGCGTCCGGCCCTGTCCGGGCCCGGCGGACAAAGTAACGGGCGTTATTGGTCAGGCCACGATGGGCAAGTACGGCCCCTTTGGGAAAACCTGTGGTGCCTGACGTATATTGTATTTGCGCGGCATCGTCGGGATGCACGTGCGGTAACGTGGCCGTTTCATTGTCCATCCGAAACAGCGCCGCCGGATCCTCCATATCCACCATCTCACGAATTGCGGACAGATCCTTCGTTGCCTCCAACGCAATGTCAGCCATGGGATTGCCGCGATAACTCTTTACCGAGAACAGAGCTACTGAGCCCGATTGCTTGAGGACATATTCCAGTTCTTTTGGCTGGTAGGCTGGATTAGCGGTTACCAGGACGAGGCCTGCCAAAGCGCAGGCATACTCCATCAAAACCCATTCCGGAATATTTGGGGACCAAACCGTTATGCGCTCACCGGGCTTGAACCGGGACGCGAGCGCGTGGGCGAGACGTTCACTTTCCGCCAGCAATTCCCGGTATGTCCAACGCCGAGCCGTCTGCCCCTCCATATTGACTTCCACCAACGCTTCAGCATCCGGCGTCCGGCCAACTGTCTCACGCAGCACCCCGCCAACAGTTGTATCCAGAACGACATCATCTTCTTGCGCCGGAATATAGGATTGAGACAACTGAAAATCGTACATATAGCAACTCCCCAAACTTTACTTTTTATTTGTTATCTGGATTGTCGCCGTTGAATTTCCAGAAGGCAATATCTGATTAGTTAAAAATAGCATTATTGTCTCACTTGACGAGAACGCCTGTTCGCATAAGGTAGTAAACCGATTGGCTTAGCGGGAAGGGAAAAAGATGGCTGGAGGAAAGTCACAAGATATCTCGATGTCAGATCTAACCGATCTCAATGTCAGCGATCCCGCCCTTTACCACGGTGATGCCTGGCGCTCAGCGTTCGCACGGCTGCGGCAAGAAGCCCCTGTACATTATTGTAAAGACAGCGCCTATGGACCCTACTGGAGTGTGTCGAATTATCAGTTCATCGAAGAAGCTGAGCTTAACAGCAAGGTCTTTTCCAACCGCGCGGATTTAGGCGGTATTCAGATTAATAATATCGCGCCTAACCTGAACCGACCGAGTTTTGTGTCCATGGATCCGCCAGAACATACGGGCCGACGAAAATCAGTAACGCCGATGACAAACCGATCAAGCCTGGAAAAATTTTCCGAACTTATCCGGGAACGGACTGTTGCCGTGCTCGAGGCCCTGCCCCGCGGAGAAGTGTTTGATTGGGCCGATCTGGTGTCCACGGAGCTTACCGGCATGATGCTGGCCAGCATGTTCGATTTCCCGCAGGATCAACGGCGACAGCTCATTCACTGGTCTGATGTTGCCACCGCTAATTTACTTGCTGAGAATGCACCGGTAACAACAGAAGACGCGCGATACGCGGAACTGGAGCGAATGGCGGATGCTTTCGCGCCACTTTGGCAACAACGGATCGGCGGTGAAAACTTTGATCTGATCACCATGCTGGCGAACAACCCAGCGACCGCGAACATGGACCGCGAAGAATTTATTGGCACGCTGTTTTTACTCATTGTGGGAGGGAACGATACGACCCGCAATTCGATGACGGGTGGCCTTCTGGCCTTGAAGGAGAATCCAGAAGAATTGGAAAAGGTCAAAGCCGACCGCACTTTGATCCCCAATATGGTTCAGGAAATTATCCGTTATCAAACGCCGGTCATTCATATGCGTCGGACCGCGCTTGCCGATACAGAGCTAAACGGCCAAGCGATCGCGGCCGGAGATAAAGTGGTGATGTGGTATATTTCGGCAAATCGCGACGAAGAAAAGTTCGAGGCACCGGAAGTTTTTAATATCGAGCGAGAGAACGCCCGGCGCCATCTTTCTTTCGGCGTGGGTATCCATCGGTGCATCGGCGACCGGCTAGCAGCCCTGCAGATACAGGTCCTTTGGGAAGAGTTACTGGCACGGGATATCAATGTCGAAGTTGTCGGGCCGACGGATCGCCTTTATTCGAACTTCATTCGTGGCTTCAATTCATTACTTGTTAAAATAACTACCTAAAAAGAGCGGAAATCAGCAAACTTTCTTGTCGGCTGAACAATAACAAAAAGGAGACAAAACAACATGGCAACCATCACCTACCCGACGCTCATGGAAATCGATTTTGGCGCCATCAAACAGCTGGGAGACGCCTTGCGGCGCAACAATATCTCCCGCCCGCTCATCTGCACAGACAAAGGTATAATCGATTGCGGTATTTTCGATACGGTCCGGGGAGTTGTCCCCAACGATGTGACCCTCACCGTTTATGATGAAACACCGGGCAATCCAACGGAACGGGCCGTTAAAGATGCCGCACGGCTCTATCGGGAAAATGACTGTGATGGTGTGATAGCCCTTGGCGGGGGATCTTCCATCGATCTGGGCAAGGCGGTGTCGTTATCGATCACCCATGAAGGCCCCATCGATAACTATTCAGCGATCAACGGCGGTCGGGACAAAATAGGTGCGGCACCCCCCATCATCGCCATGCCGACAACCGCCGGGACGGGCAGTGAAGTTGGCGGCGGATTGGTCATTATCACCGAAGAAGGCAAAAAAACTGTCATCGTCTCACCTAACCTCATTCCAAAAATGGCAATTTGTGATCCGGATCTAACGCTTGGGTTACCTAAGCAACTGACGGCAGCGACGGGTATGGATGCTATGGCTCATTGTATTGAGGCGTATTTGACGCCGATTATTAATCCGCCCGCAGCCGCCATCGGCCTCGATGGCTTGGAACGGGTCGTGACTTATCTCAAACGCGCCGTCGATGATGGACAGGACAAAGAGGCCCGCTGGAATATGATGATGGCCGCGAGTGAGGGAGCCATGGCCTTTGCCAAGGGATTGGGCGCCGTGCATTCCATGAGCCATGCGGTCGGCGCCGACGAGACATTACGTCTGCATCATGGCACTTTAAACGCGGTGTTATTGCCAACCGTCCTGCGCTTTAACGCGGATCATGTTGGCGATAAGTATGTCCGCCTGCGACGCGCCATGGGGCTGGCCGAAGGGGCCGATATTGCCGCCTGGATTGAGGAATTTAATCACTCTATCAACTTGCCAGCTAATCTTGGCGAGATGGGCGTCACCCACGAGATGATCGCGGACCTTTCTGATCATTGCATGACCGATGCCTGCCACTTCAGTAATCCGAAGATACCAACGGTCGAGGAATATCATGTGATGTTTGCGGAGGCGATTGGGAGCTGATCTTTCTTCTCTTGCGTCTTCATAAAAGCCATCTGCTTGCCACCAAGGGTATAGTCATAAGACGAGTACCGTTCGCAAAAATTTTGGTAACGCGAATGTGAGCTACCAATATATTGACTATAACCACCCGGTTGGTTATATCTCTTTTCATGAGCAAACAAGACACTCGATTACAAATCATAGATACGGCAATCGATCTTTTCTGGAAGACGAGCTACCACGCCACGAACATGAACGATCTCAGCAGGGTCGCCGGCGTAAACAAAGCGACGGTCTACCAACATTTTGGGTCTAAAGAAGAGTTAGCCATTGCAGCTGTTGAACGCGCGGCTGATAGGACAATCGATTATGTCTTTAAAGGTGCATTTGAAGCGGACAAAGATCCATTGGACAGATTGCGTGGAATTTATCAACGAATTTATGAATCTCATTTGGCGTTATATCAGCAAGAAAATCTGCTGCGTGGGTGCCCTATGGTAAACATCGGCGTCGAGCTCTCAACGACCAACGATCAGGTTCGGGAGGCGGTTCGGGCCGCGTTTAAACGTTTCGCGGCGTACTATAGACAAATTATTGAAGATCTTCGGGCCGACGGAACTCTAAGGGCATCAGGCACAACAGATGAGTTAGCGGGTGATCTGCAAGATAATATGAACGCCTGTCTCGTAACCTCAAAACTAAACCAGAATGCTGACGTTATTCTAAAAGCAGGTGAACGGGCTGCTCGATATATAACAATCTAAAATTTGATATTCATATAACCAACCGGTTAGTATACAAAGGATCACATCTATGTCTCTTATTTTTGCCCTCTCTCTATACGGGCTACTTACCTTGCTTCTTCTGGGCAACGAAATATTCTTTACATACGCCACTCAAGGGTTTGGCTACGGTTTTTCGGCAAATCGTGCTTCTGTTGAACGTTCTGCCT
Organism: Sneathiella sp.; assembly: GCF_036960985.1. Classification (NCBI taxonomy): domain Bacteria; kingdom Pseudomonadati; phylum Pseudomonadota; class Alphaproteobacteria; order Sneathiellales; family Sneathiellaceae; genus Sneathiella; species Sneathiella sp. The sequence goes on from NZ_JBALWD010000010.1 coordinate 134,491, forward strand.
TGGCGCTTCGCATCCAACGCACCTACCAAAATCAAATTGAATCTGCAGCCTATGTGGTTCCGGTTCTTGCTGCGGGAGCAATAACGGGGTTGCAAGGAAATGGTGCTGAATTGGCTGCATTGTTGCTGGTGATCGGCAGAGCCGCCTTCGCCGTTCTCTACTATACGGGCATTCCGTTTATCCGAGTTCCCGCTTTTCTGATGTGCACCCTATCAACCCTTTACCTCATTTACGCTATTCTAACGTCAGCGACGATGTGAAGGCTTACAGTATGATGGCTCATGGTCACCACTTAGGACCATAATGATAGAAATTGATCAATTTGGATCGCTGTTGGATACTCATATTTGTTGGCTGGAGATTGATTTACTTTGGCTGCTAGGTACCCGCGATGATTTATTACTCGATAGCAAAGTCGTACAAAGTATCTTGCTAACATAGTCTACTAATTTTTTTATTTAGCTTGGTTGCGGGGGTAGGATTTGAACCTACGACCTTCAGGTTATGAGTTAGTTTACCTACAGTATCCCCACATACTCATATGTCACATATTGTCCTATATAATACTGATTTAATTGATAAAATTTTTAATTTCCTACTCTTCTTTTCTCACAAATACCTTGCATTTCGCTGTCACTTGCTTCCATTATGCTTCCAAATATGGAGAAAGAAGCTATGCCACGATTGAGTAAGCGTACTCTAGATACGCTTAAAGTAGAAGAAAAAGAGTATTTTGTCTGGGATGATGATCTCCCCGGTTTTGGCGTACGTGTCATGCCCACGGGTCGGAAAAGCTTTTTGATACAATACCGCGATAGCGGACGGCGGACACGGCGCAAGAGCCTTGGCCGTTATGGGACGGTGACGGCAGAAGAAGCTAAGACGGAAGCACGGGCGTTACTCTCCTCCGTGACAAGAGGCGGCAATCCATCTGAGGAAAGATTACGTAAAATGGGCGCGCCGACTGTCGGCGGCTTGTGCACGCGTTTTCTTTCTGATTATGTCCCTTCCCATTGCAAGGAAAGTACAGCCAAAGAGTACAAGCGCTGCGTAGACCTTTTCATCAATCCCGCTTTTGGATTGGTGCAGGTCGAAGAAATACAGCGCTCACATATTGCAAACCTTCATCACAGGCACCGGGACAAGCCCTATCAAGCCAACCGGACATTGGGCGTTCTGTCCGTGATGTTTAATCAGGCGGAGGTATGGGGATTCAGATCCGATGGTTCTAACCCGTGTCGCCATGTAAAAAAGTATGAAGAGAAAAAACGAGAACGATATTTAAGCCCGGAAGAGCTATCTCGACTTGGGCAGACCCTGATTGATCTGGAAGCCGAGGGCGTGGAATCTCAATCGGCCATTAATGGTATTCGCTTATTGATCCTGACCGGCTGTCGCCTTGGCGAAATACAAACCCTCAAATGGGAATATATCAAAGGCAATTCTGCATGGCTCCCAGACTCCAAGAGCGGCGCCAAGCGAATTTATTTGGGTCCGGCAGCGTTAGAAACCTTATCGGGCATTGAACGGCTGGAGGGCAATCCATACGTCATTACGGGACGTTCGCCGCGCACACATCTTACGGATATGCAAAAGCCATGGAGACGGATACGCAAGGCCGGAAAGCTAGACGATGTCCGTATCCATGATTTACGTCATTCATTTGCTTCTAGTGCCGTTGGACTGGGTGAAAGCTTGCCGATGATTGGAAAGCTGCTTGGACATAATCAAGTGCAGACGACGGCCCGCTATGCCCATCTGGCAGATGATCCCATGCAGAATGCAGCTGAGAGAGTTTCAACCGAGTTAGCGAGATTGCTCGGAAATGGTTCGGCATAGATAGTCATTAATAGAAGAGTGTTCTGAGCGAAACTTTCACCTTGTAAACTTTGTTTGTTTTCGGCCAATAAAAATAAGTCGACCTATTCTCGCTTTCAGAGTCATATTTTTCGCTCTTATAAAAAATAATATCCAAAAGAGTTTGATCAATTTCAATTTGATCCGGCCAACTAATGTGATGTTGAGCCAATGAAGAGAACAAGGTCATTCCTTGATCTTTGAAACTTTTCTTTAGATCTTCTTTTTCTAATTTATAATAAATTCTTGCGCCTCTCTGAGAGAATTCAGGCCTAAAAATACCGTTCTCAATTGCCAGCGGGTAATAATTATCTACGGAATATTCAACTCCTATTGCGCCGGGGGTTTTTTCGCTCACTACAGAAGAACGGCCCGCTAGCACATTCGTAATGGTATGCGGAAGCGCCGACCACATATTGTTTGGATGCTCATAACCCGGTATATCTTTGAGCATTATGGGCGCCTCTTGTCCAAATTCCGCGAGAGCGATCTCTGTTTTTTCTTCGAAAGCTTGAACGGACATAAATTCCAGAGACTCGAATCTGTAGTATCGGGGATTACCATTGCTTCTAGAAACCCAATTAAATTCGTCGGGAAAATCCCACATACTCCATTTCGGAGCTTGCTTAACAACGTACGAAATTGGTTTCACCTCTGCAGTCTCACTTAGATACGCTGTCTTGGAAGAAAAATATTTGATTACGGAAGGCTTGTCGAAATTGTAGACAAGTGCAGTACTCGGAACGAAATTTTCTGAGACGTAATTATCTTTAATGTCATTTCTCTGCAGGGAGATCCAGATGTCGCGGCAAGCATTAATCGGTGTATAAATCAACAATGCTCGACCATCTTTTAGATGGGCTCCAAGCATTCTTCTATCCCCATAAAATCTTGGCCCACTTTTCCAGAATTTAAAATATAATGAGAAGTCTTGCTGGAGTAATTCACCACTTTGCCCTTCTGGGTAGCAACGGATTTTTTTGTCAATTTTTACATATTCTCCTTGCACATCAAACTCTGCGATCACGTGCACCATCGGCGTTTGCGCGGAAAACTCTTTGTATAGATGCCATAGTGAATATGTTCCCCAGATAGCTAATATGAACAAAAATACTTTGCCAACCGGATCTTGATACACCCTTCGAATAAAATTCAGTATTGCCAAGTCGATCTCCGCTTCTCAGTCGTGTCATAAGAATAGTTTAACGACATTATTCAGCCCACCATATAATTGAATGAATTAATAATTTAATAAACCACATTGTGGTATTTACGTATAAGACTATCATTCGATATTGGCCGTTACGAGGAACCAAACCGACGCTGCGGTTAGAAAATGGGTAGGTTTTCTAGTATAGCCCCTAGGGAAAGCTCCTAGATGAAACTGATAATCTCTAGTTTTATCTGGTCTGCAATACTGTTAGGGAAACTTCTACATTTTACCCTTAGGGTTTTGCGACGCTAGATGACTCTGAGAGTTTCTTTTCAGGATTTAATCCGTTAGGGTCCGCGTTGAAAAAAGCCCCAACTAAAAAGATAGCATTTGATAATGGATCTAACAGAAATTTGGAAGCAAGCGACGCATCTTGCACAAGCCCATGTTGCCTTCTCCAATCCTGAAAGAGCAAAAAAATATCGAGGAATGTTCTCTCAAGCGAACAAGGCCCCGGGATTGATGAAACAACTCAATGTCCATTTTAAAGAT